>NZ_KB903723.1 GCF_000379785.1 Gallibacterium anatis DSM 16844 = F 149
CAACGCTTACCGAAGGACAAGCGGTTGAAGGAACTAAAGTTACTAATGCAACAGCGACTGATGAAGATGGGGATAATGTAACCATTACCCTAGAAGGTACCGATGCGAATAAATACTATGCGTTTAATCCACAAACTGGTGACATTACCTTGACCGCAGAGGGGGCTAAACAAGTGAATGAAGGTAAGCCATTACCAGAATTCACAGTCAAAGCCGATGATAAGAAAGGTGGTGTAGATACTGAGCAGGTAGCAGCGCCAACGATAATAGATAATACGATTAAGTTAGAAATTACCACTAATGATGGCGCAACTATTACGGGTACAACTGACCCTGATAGCACGATTGAAATCCGTGATGGACAAGGTAATGTGGTGGGTACAGGTAAAGCGGATAGTAATGGTGACTTTACTGTGACATTGACACAAATCTATACAGGACAAGACCCTGACCATAAAGATCAAGATATTGAAATTGATACTGATGGTAAAGATGGTCCTGATACTACTGTACACACCGATTCCGAAGGGAATTATTCTTACACAGTGAATAAACCAATTGTAACCGGTGAGGATCTTTCCGTCACAGCGACCGATCCAAACAATAACACCATTACCAAACCAACTCCGACGCCGGATAAAATAGCACCTAGTGCACCGGTAATTGAGATTAATGAGCAAGGAACGGTTATTAGTGGAATTGCCGAGCCAGGTAGCACTATTGTGTTGGATGTGACAAGTAAAGATGGTCAAACCACGCAAAAAGTTGCAACAGATAAAAACGGTCAACCGATCATTGCTAATGAAAAAGGTGAATTTACAATCGAATTAAAAGATCCATTAATCGATAAACAATCTATTACAGCAACGGCTGAGGATAAAGCTCATAATATTTCTCCATCATCAGATTCCATTACTGCACCTTATTTCAATAATGCGTTGAAGGATGTAGGGATTGGCTTACGAAATGATACTGGTATATCTGATAGTGACAACATTACCAATGATGATGGCTTAAAACTTGTGGGTGATGATCGTGCGATGATTACTAAAGTGGAATACAAAGATGCTGAGGGTAATTATCAAACTGAGCCTTATGTTGAGGGTGTTTATATTTTACCTGAAGGTGAATATGCAGAGGAAACAATTCGCATCACTCAACAAGATAAAGACGGTGCAATTAAATACAGTACTAATGATAAAAAATTCGTGATTGATACCACAGCACCTGATGCAGCAACAGCAGTTAATGATAAGAATGGTGATGTTGCCATTACAGGTGATGTTACCATTACACTTCCGTCTGATGCGCCTAAAGGTGATTATGTAGAAGTAATGGTGGGTAATAAGAAAGTAATTTTAACCAGTGATGGTAATAATGGTTGGGCGAGTAACAATACTGAACTTGTACCAACACCGGAGAATAACAAAGTGACTATACCACATACTGTTGCACCGTCAGGTACAGGAGTATCGGTACAATCCTTTGATATTGCAGGTAATAAAGCAGTTAAAGATAGCGATAATATCTTGATAGATCGCACTAAAATTACTGTGGCTTTAGAACATCCAGAGGTTAATAGTAACTTAATGAATGATACCGATACGACAATGGTGCTTAATACTGCTGAATTAGAGGCTAGCGGCTCTTCATCAAATGTAACGGTAAAAATTTATTTACCAGATTCTGCTCAAGTAGGTGATTATGTTGAGTTTCCTTTTGGCTCTTCAACTTGGAAAGCACCGGTTAAGGACGCTGATATTAAGAATGGATATTTTGAGGTAAAAGCAGGTAATTCAATGAATTTTGCATTGAGCCAAGGAGAGAATAAATATCTAGTGAAATTGTATCAGTCAGATGAAACAACGCTTAAATCAGAAGACTCTTTGAGCGTAATCGTGGATAAATTAACACCGGATACGCCAGTAGTGACATCCGAAACGGGAGGCAAGGTTAGTATTACTCTACCGACTGGAGAACGCAGTAACTTTGATCCTTCCACAAGTATTGGAACTCAAGCTGAAGTAGGTGATTGGGTTATTATTACCGCAGGTGATCAAAGCGTTAAATTAACCAAAACAGCTAATGGTTGGGAAAAACCGACAGAAGCAGATTGGATTACGATTAATGGTAATACAGCAACCATTCCAACTAATATTGGGAAGTTCCCGTATGGTACAACAGTAACTGCACAAGCTTTTGATAAAGCAGGTAATCAATCTGAACAAGGTGTTGGACACGTTGTGAAAGATCCATTGAAATTTACTGATTTTAAAGTGACTAATCAGGATTTGGATACCACTACACCAAATATAGTAGATACTAATCAAAAGGCAATTTACTATACGGCAACAGTGGAAGGGCAAGAAGCCGAAGAAGCACTAATTCGAGTGCGCTTAATGAAGGGAGGTAAACAAGTTGAGGAACATTATCTCGATATTTCGTCTGATTCCCAAACATATAAAGGGGCGTTTAATCATCTCAGCGCAGATTATGAGCAATACAAAGTCATTGCAGATATTGTGCATCAGGGTAAGCGCACAGGATTTAATGATGTTAATTTACCGGAAAGAAGTGTGGATGTTATTGTGGATAATGTTGTTCCACAGTTGGCTCTCTCTAAGATTACATCATCTGTTTCAGATGGCCCTAACAGCAAGCCAAATAGTGTAACGATAGTCGCAACCGATGGTTCTCACACTCTGAAAGATGGAAATACTACGGTTTCAGGTGAAGCAGAAATGACGATGAAACTAGATTTCGGTACTGCGCAGAGTGATAAACAACGCATTATTACAGATAAATTAGGTAATAAAGTTGTTGTGTATAATCCAAAATTAGACTGGATGATGCGTAAAGATGACGATGATGATACATCAAGCGATCAATATCATAATGATCATGCTCAAGGTTGGGGATTTGATACCAAAACTGCTGTAATGTATAACCAAGATAAAGCGTTATTTTATAAGTGGAATGGGGATAATGAAGCAGCTGATATTATTATTTCAGGTATGTCACGAACTGATGAGTGGTGGAACTATTATAATCGTAGAGGATGGATTGGTGCAGAGAATTCAGGTACCGCAATGAGCCTAGATAATACTAATATGACTCAGTTTGTGATGGATACTCAAGGTGGTGGCGCTGACTATATTTCTGCGCCAGCAATTGCCGGCAATGTTGTGATTAGAACCAATGATGGTGATGATATGATTACGACAATGAACCTACAAGGTCGATATGATTATTATTCCGGATTAGGGTATTCACGTCCTAATGTTGATGGTAGTAACCAAATCTATATGGGTGATGGTAATGATACTTTTGAAGTTACCGGCACGGCAAAAGACACAGAAAAAGAAGGTTATGCATCAGCTGAAATGAATTATGCTTCGCTCTATGCAACGAATGCCAAAATAGATATGGGATCTGGCGATGATAAAGTATTCATTAAACAGAATGTGTTCACCGGCTCGCAACAAGAGTCAGGTAATTACTTTAACCTTGGCGAGGGTGATGACACAATGACTGTGGGTGGAAATGTTTTGGGGCAATTGCGTGAAACCTCTTATGAAGGCTCTACGATTATTAATTTAGGTTCAGGAAATGATACCTTATCCTTAGCAAAAATAGAGCGAGAGGGAAATTATCTACGACCATTGGTGTTAATTACTTCTAAAGAGAGTGCAAATGTTACTATTGGATATGTTCAAGACGCTCAGTTGTCTATGATGATGGGTGATGGTGAAGATAAGGTAACAATTAGTAAAGATCTTATTCTTTCTGGTCAAAAATCGGATTGGATTAGTCAGGTTTTCGCAAATAATGATCGCTTTGTGCAACAAGGTATAGAACGTTATAAAGACTTCTATGATCAAGCATTGAAAGATCAAATTAATTCAAACTTAGTGCGTGCAATTGATTTGATAGCGACAGATAGCCAAGATAGAAGTGCGACAGGTGGTAGTCGAGCCGTGGTTGGCGCAGATAGAGTTGCTACCTCAACAAGTGAACGCATAACTGAAATTATTGATGTGTTAGATCTTGGTGATGGACAGAACACATTATCGGTAACAGGTAAAATGTTCGGCGTTAATTACTTTGGTGGCAAAGATGTGGATACCATTCGGTCAGGTGTCACTGAAAATAGCCGTTTCTGGTTAGGTTTGGGAGAGGATAGCGTTGAGCTTGCTCAAATGGCGAACTCTGCAATTTATGCCGGTGCTGGTGAAGATAAAATTATCGTTGGTGGCATAGCGAAACAAGAAGGACGCGGTAGTATTATTAGTGCAGAAGATGGTAATGACACCATTATTATTAATGCGTTACCAAATAAATCAGTAGCGTTGGAAGCCGATAATTCTTGGATTTTGGGTGGTAATGGCGATGATACTATTACGATCAATGGAGAGTTATTCGGTACTGGTAACCAAATATTTGGTAATGCGGGTAATGATACTATTACAATTAGTGGCAATATTCGTGGGTATAATAGTTTGATTGATGGTGGAGCAGGTAACGATACCATTACTCTCGAAGGTGAGATTGTGCAAACCCAAGGTGGAAAACTCACAATTCAAGGTGGTGACGGCAATGATACTATTTCTGTAGGTAATATTAGTACAGAAGATAATGTGAGTATTTTTGCTGGATCCGGCAGTGATACTGTTACTATTAAGAATGTTAAAGGTGATAATGATCATATTATTGATTTAGGAGAGGATGTAAATAAAACGGATTACGACATTTTGACTTTAAACAGTCAGTCATCTGGTACCTATAATAACCAATTTAGTATTGGAGGTACGCCTTCAGATCACACTCAAATTTGGGGCGCCGAAGAAATTCGGTTTACAGGTACGGGTGCAACTGTGAAAATTGTAAGCGGTAATCTTGTTAATAATGACTCTGGACCGTCTTCAGTTGGAAAAGATGAGTTGTTTATCCGTAATGATGGCGGAGATGCAACGAATAAAGTTGTGCTTTCAGGTTCAGGTTGGACGAAGAGTGAGACAGCAGTAGAACATAGTTTTAATGGTGTGTCTTATCAAAATGTTGATGTATATAAACATTCATCAAGTGATGATATTTTATATATCCAACAAGGTGTGACAGTAATTATCTAGTTGCTTGTTATTTAATTAAAACCCTTTATGCCGAGAGGCATAAAGGGTTTGTTTTTGTATCAATGAAAGTAGTAGCTGTATTAGTGGAGACTTTGCTCTTTTAGTTTTCTGACCATTTCTTCAGTAAAGATATAATGAGTACCACAACATTCACATTGCATATCTAAAGTTGGTTTTTCTGCAAAAATTTCACTGATTTCTTCATCAGAAAGTAAAGCAATTGCCGCACCGGAACGTTCTTGCGAACAACCACAGAAAAATTCTGTATGATGTGGTGGGTAAATTTCAACAGTTTCTTCGTGATATAGACGATAAAGCAACTCTTCTGCGCTTAAACCAAATAATTCTTCATCTTTTACTGTTGCTGTTAATGTTGCTAAATGTTCAAAATCATCTGGTGAACCTTGTCCATCTGGCATAATTTGTAATAACATTCCGGCGGCAACGGCTTCGCCTTGATATTCACCGAAGCGGATAAATAATTGCGTTTGTAATTGTTCGGAACGCACAAAATAATCTTGCAAACATTCGCTAATGGTCGGTTTATCCAATGCGATCACGCCTTGATAGCGTTCGCCCTCTTCCGGAATAATGGAGATAACTAAAACGCCTTTACCCACCATCTCACTTAAGCTCATTTCATTACTAATGTCGCCCTGTAAGCGAGCTAATGCACGTAACTGTTGTTGATCGTTGCCGTTCACTAAAGCAAGTTTTAATGGCCCATCGCCTTGAATTTGCACTGTAATATTGCCTTTAAATTTTAAGGTTGCTGTTAATAGACTAGTCGCAACTAATAATTCACCTAGTAAATTTTGTACAGGTGTTGGGTAATGATGTGTATTTAATGTTTCTGTAAAAGTTTTGTTTAAACGCACCCATTCGCCACGAACGGCACGGTTTTTAAAAAGAAAACGGTAAAGTTTGTCGTTATCTTGTTTATATAAATCTGTCATAAAAGTTACCTCAAAAATAATTTCACCCCTATATAGGGGTGAAATCGGTATTTACAAGCGTGTGATCGGATTAAATCGTGCGCTTAGGTTGCGTAACCTGTTTAAGCAGTAAAAAGCCGAGCACGGCGGAGAGCGTAGAAGCGGTTAAAATGCCGATACGCGCTAAAATATTGAGCTGATGCGAATCTTGCTCAAATGCCAAGCCGGAAAGGAACATCGCCATAGTAAAGCCGATACCACACAATAGCGATACGGCAAAAATATGGCGGAAATTAATGCCTTCGGGCAATTTAGTCAGTTTTAATTTAATGGAAAGATAGCTGATACCGAAAATACCGAGCGGCTTACCGATAAATAAACCGAGCATCACTGCGAACGGCAGCGGCGACATTAAGGTTTGCCAATCCACGCCTTGGAAAGAGATACCGGCATTGGCAAAAGCGAATAACGGCAAAATCATAAAAGTAACCCACGGCTGTAGGCTATGTTCCAAACGGTGCAACAGATGATCGCCGTTTTTAGCTTGCAACGGAATGGAAAAACCGATAATCACGCCGGCAAGTGTGGCGTGAACACCCGATTTCAACACGCAAACCCAAAGAATAGTGCCGACAATGCCATAAGGAACCAGCGAGCTGACTTTAGCACGATTCAGCAAAATTAAGACTATAATGGAAATGGTTGCCCCGACCAGTGCCACTGTACCCAAATCATTGGAGAAAAATAGTGCAATCACAATAATGGCACCGAGGTCATCGATAATCGCTAACGCCAATAAAAAGACCTTTAACGGCGTTGGTACATTTTTGCCGACCAACGCCATAATGCCGAGCGCAAATGCAATATCGGTCGCCATTGGAATCGCCCAACCTTTTGTCAATTCCGGATGAGCAACGGTGGCGGTGTAAAACAGCACTGCCGGCACAATCATTCCGCCCAAAGCGGCAATCGCCGGAAAAATCGCGGTTTTAACATTGGAAAGCGAACCGGTTAACAGCTCTTTTTTCACTTCCAGACCGATAGAGAGGAAAAAAATCGCCATTAAGCCGTCATTAATCCAAAGTAATAGCGGTTTATGTAATTGAAATTGACCGAATTGGAAAGCAACGGTGGTATTCAGCAAGCCTTGATAACAATCGGTCATAAATGGCAGATTGGCGCAAAGGATAGCAAGAAAGGTGGCAATCAATAATAAAATGCCGCCGGCAGGCTCACTTTGAAAAAAGTGTTGGATTCGTTGAGACAGTTTTTGCATTTACACTCCCTTTGAAAATAGAAAAATAAAAAGAAATTAAATCTTAAAGAAAAAGGTTTCTGCCCGTAGCTATCTCGGGCAGAAAGAGAATTATAAATTAATGCCATATTGTTGGCGATAAGCCAACATTTTCGGTAAAAACTCAGAATATTGTTCGGATTGTTGTAAATAGGTAAGCAAATGTTCAAGTGTAATAATAGAACTAACATGGCAGTGGTAATCACGTTCTACTTCTTGAATAGCGGATAGATCACTTTTGCCTTTTTCTTGTCTATCTAATGCTATCATTACGCCTGCTAATGTCGCTTGATTTGCTTCGATTAATTGCATTGATTCACGGATTGCAGTGCCGGCAGTGATAACATCGTCAATTAATAATATTTTTCCTTGCAATGGGCTACCGATTAAATTACCGCCTTCGCCGTGATCTTTCGCCTCTTTGCGATTGAAGCAGACCGGTTTGTTGATTGCGAATTGATGGTAAAGTGCGGTGGCGGCAGCGGTTGCAATCGGAATGCCTTTATATGCCGGCCCGAAAATCAGATCGTATTCAAGCTGTTGCGCCTGAATCGCTTGTGCGTAAAATTCGCCGAGTTTGGCAAGATCTTCACCGCTGTTAAACAGCCCGGCATTGAAAAAGTAAGGACTGACGCGTCCTGATTTTAGGGTAAATTCGCCGAATTTCAGCACATTACGGCTAAGCGCGAATTCAATAAATTGTTGTTGATACTGTTGCATATTTTTTCCTTAATGGCGTTATTTGTCTTGTAGTGCCGCTTTTTGTGCCTGATTGATTTGAGCAATTCCCTGTTTGGCTAAATCGAGTAAAGCCAATAATTCATCGTGGCTGAACGGTTCACCTTCGGCGGTTCCCTGTACTTCAATCATTCTGCCGTCATCGGTCATCACCACATTCATATCGGTTTCCGCATTGGAATCTTCCACATATTCAAGATCGCATAACTGTTGTTGCTCAACAATGCCGACTGACACCGCTGCAACCAGATTTTTGATTGGATTTTGCTTAATTAAGCCTTTGTCCAATAAGGTTTGGATCGCATCGTGCAGTGCAACTGCCGAACCGCTGATCGCTGCGGTGCGTGTGCCGCCGTCCGCTTGAATGACATCGCAATCGAGGGTAATGGTGCGTTCGCCAAGCAGGGTGAGATCGACCATCGCACGTAAAGAACGACCGATCAAGCGTTGAATTTCCATTGTGCGTCCGCTCTGTTTGCCTTTTGCCGCTTCACGTTGCGTTCTGACATTGGTGGCGCGTGGCAACATTCCATATTCAGCGGTAATCCAACCTTGGTTTTGCCCTTTTAAAAAACGAGGGACGGTTTCTTCGATAGTGGCATTGCAAAGCACTTTGGTGTCGCCGAATTCGATTAATACTGAACCTTCGGCGTGTTTGGTGTAATGACGAGTGATTTTGATAGGGCGCATTGCGTGATTATCACGATTATTTGGGCGCATAATATTCTCCGATTGGCTAAAAATAATCGGAGATTTTAGCATAATTTATTAGATCGTTGGCGCGCTCTCATCCGGATTTGTTGGCGTTTGATCAATATTTTCATCGACTTCGGGTTTTGGCTCAGCGGATTGTGTCTGTTGCTGTAAGCGGTAATAGTTGATGATGCTGTTGTGATAACGGCGAATATTTTCAACATATTGGTAGGCTTCGTAACCGCGTGCATAACCGAATTTGAGCTTGCTGTAATATTTTTTATCCGCTAATAATGGCAGATTATTTTTCACATCAAGCCAGTTATTCGGATCGCCGCCAAGCGATTCAGTTAAGCGGCGCACATCCAACAAATGCCCTAAACCTAAATTATAGGCAACCAATGCGAACCAAATTTTATCCTCTTCGGCAATGGTTTCCGGCATTTTTGTCAGTAATAACTGTAAATATTCCGAGCCGGCTTTAATGCTCTGTTCCGGATTATTGCGATCCTCAATCTGCATTCGTGCTGCGGTTTCTTTGGTCAACATCATAATACCGCGAACGCCGGTCGGCGAAGTGGCATTGGCATCCCAATGCGATTCCTGATAAGCGATGGCTGCCAGTAATTTCCAATCAAGCGGATTGGCATAACGTTGAAACAGTTCCAAATAATTCGGCAATGTGTTTTCGATCGCTTGGATATAAGTTCGGGCATCAACATAATCAAAGCGAGAAAGATGACTGAAATATTTCTCCTCAATGCGTGAAATTAACCCCGACTCTTTCGCCTGACTCATAAAATCAAGTAGCGACGCCTGTAATTCATTGTAAGGATTATGTGGTAAATACCAGTTTACAGAGGTTTCTTCACTTAAATCGAAACCGACCGCAATGGTTGGTTTCACTTGCTGAATGGAGGCAATATCCATTGAACTGGCGATAGTGTAATCTGCCTTGCCGTCAGCCACTGCCAACAACGCCTCTTCAATTGAGAGATTGTTATCTGTTTGCCATTCAAGTTGGGGGTATTGCTGTTTGAGTTGTTGCAATTTTTCTTGTAGATTGCGGTCATTGGCAATGAGTAATTTGCCTTTTAATTGGTTGAGATCGTAAGGACGAGCCGTGTTTTTGCGGTAAACCAACTGCCACGAAGAGGAGTAATAACTTGGACCAAGCTGAAAATATTCCGCTTTTTCCGGTTGATACATTAAATTGGCAGCGGCGAGATCAATCTCATTGTTTTCCAATGCGGTGAACAGTTTTTCTGAAGTATCAAATGTTTTGATATTCAACGCCACATTTAAATAATCGGCAAAGGCTTTTGTTAATTCATATTCCAAACCGGCAGCACCGTTGGAGCTGACAAAATAGGAGAAAGCGTTATTGATGGTGCCGACGACCAACTGTTCACGTTTTTGAATCGAAGAGAATAGGTTATCCTCGGAACGCATAATTTTTTGCCACGGAAAAACCATATCGATTGCCCAAAGCAGCAGACAGCAGGCTAAGAAAATGCGTAAAGATAAACCTTTCAATGAAACCTCGATCGTCAATCTGAAAAAAGGCGCATTGTATAAGATCTAATCGTTAACTACAAATAAGAGTTTACGCAAACGTTTCCGTTTAAATGTAAGTTTAGGTATAATAAATAACGATTTTTTTCATTTTCTAAATTTTAGGTGATATTGCTATGATGCTGATTTTCCGTGGTGCGACCGCACTTTCTGATTTCCGAGTTTCTCGCCTTTCTTCACAACTTGCCGAACAACAGATTGCACTTCAAAGTTGCCAAACACATTATCTCTATTTTGTTGAGGTAGCCAAAACTTTGACGGCACAACAAATTGAACAATTAAGTCAATTGTTTGAAGCCAATGCGGTGATGTCGTTTCCGGCAACGTCGGAAGAAGAGAACTTTTTGCGTGGACAGATTGTGATTCCTCGCATCGGTACAATTTCACCTTGGTCATCAAAAGCGACCGATATTATTCATAATTGCGGTTTGATGGATGTGGTGCGCGCGGAACGTGGCATTTTATACGAATGCCGTTTTGCCGCAGCGTTAAATGATGCACAACAGGCTGTTTTTGGGAAATTGATTCACGACCGGATGATGGAAGAGGTGGTTTCTGATTTCTCACAATTACCGCAACTGTTTGCACAACAAGATCCTAAACCGTTTAAAACCATCGATTTATTGGGCGGCGGCAGAGCAGCATTGGAGCAAGCTAACGTTGAGTTAGGTTTGGCGTTGGCAAGCGATGAAATGGATTATTTATTAGAACAGTTTGCGTTGCTGAAACGTAATCCGACAGATGTTGAACTTTATATGTTTGCACAGGCGAATTCAGAACATTGCCGCCACAAAATTTTTAATGCGGCTTGGACAATTGACGGCAAAGCGCAACCGAAATCGCTGTTCAAAATGATCAAAAATACTTACGAAAAAACACCGGATTATGTGTTCTCGGCTTATAAAGATAATGCGGCAGTAATGGAGGGTTCGATTGCCGGGCGTTTCTTCCCGGATCAGGACGGTGCTTATCGTTATCATAGCGAAGCGATGCCGATTCTAATGAAAGTGGAAACACACAATCACCCGACAGCAATTTCGCCGTTCCCGGGCGCCGCGACCGGTTCCGGCGGCGAGATTCGTGATGAGGGGGCGACAGGCCGTGGTTCTAAACCAAAAGCAGGTTTAGTCGGTTTTTCCGTTTCCAATTTATGTATTCCAAATTATCAACAACCTTGGGAAGGGCCGTTATCTAAACCAAATCGTATTGCTTCCGCATTGGAGATTATGATTGATGGGCCGCTTGGCGGTGCAGCATTTAATAATGAGTTCGGTCGTCCGTCTTTATTGGGTTATTTCCGTACTTATGAGCAAAAAGTGAATAGTTTTAACGGCGAAGAGGTGCGTGGTTACCATAAGCCGATTATGCTTGCCGGCGGTATGGGTAATATTCGTGAAGACCATATCCAAAAAGGCGAAATTCCGGTTGGCGCAAAATTAGTGGTGCTTGGCGGGCCGGCAATGAATATTGGCTTGGGTGGTGGTGCAGCCTCTTCAATGACATCAGGTAAATCAGCCGAGAATTTAGATTTTGCTTCCGTGCAACGTGATAATCCGGAAATGGAACGTCGTTGTCAGGAGGTGATTGACCGTTGTTGGCAAATGGGATCGGATAACCCGATTCTGTTTATCCACGATGTCGGTGCCGGCGGATTATCCAACGCAATGCCGGAATTAGTGAATGACGGCGGACGAGGTGGTCGGTTTGAATTGCGTAAAATTTTAAGTGATGAGCGCAATATGAGTCCGTTGGAAATTTGGTGTAATGAATCGCAAGAGCGTTATGTTTTAGCGGTCAGTGCCGAAAAATTGCCATTATTTGAACAGCTTTGCCAGCGTGAACGTGCACCGTATGCTGTGATTGGCGAAGCGACAGAAGAAAAGCATCTAACATTACACGATGATCATTTTGCGAATCAGCCGATCGATTTGCCGATGAATGTGTTGTTGGGTAAAGCGCCGAAAATGCAACGCAATGAGGTGTCTAAACAGGTTAATTCACAACCATTACAAACTGATAAAATTGATTTAAGCGAAGCGTTGCATCGTGTATTACGTTTGCCGGTGGTGGCGGAAAAAACATTCTTAATCACTATCGGCGACCGTTCGGTAACAGGAATGGTTGCTCGTGATCAGATGGTCGGTCCGTGGCAGATTCCAGTCGCCGACTATGGGATGACGACCAGCAGTTTCGACAGTTATCACGGTGAAGCAATGTCAATGGGTGAACGTGCACCGGTCGCATTATTGGATTTTGCTGCGTCGGCACGTCTTGCGGTAGCGGAAGCGATCACCAATTTAGCAGCGGTGAATATCGGCGATTTGAAACGTGTGAAACTTTCTGCGAACTGGATGTCGGCGGCAGATCATCCGGGTGAAGGCGCCGGTTTATATCAAGCGGTTAAAGCCATCGGTGAAGAGCTTTGCCCGGCATTAGGTTTAACCATTCCGGTCGGAAAAGATTCAATGTCAATGAAGACCACTTGGCAAGAAAACGGTGAGCAAAAAACAGTCACCGCACCATTATCATTGGTGATTAGCGCATTCTCGCGTGTGGAAGATGTGCGTAAAGCGGTTACTCCTCAATTAAGAACGGATAAAGGGGAAAGCGAGCTGATTTTTATTGATCTTGGTGAGGGTAAAAATCGTTTAGGTGCGACTGCTTTAGCACAAGTATATCAACAACTTGGCGATAAACCGGCGGATGTGGAAAATCCGCAACGATTAAAAGCGTTCTTTGACGCAATGCAACAGTTGGTGCAACAGCAAAAATTATTGGCATATCACGACCGTTCCGATGGCGGCTTGATTGTGACATTGGCGGAAATGGCGTTTGCCGGCAATTGTGGCATTGATGTTAATCTTCAGCAATTAGGTCAAGATAATCTTGCTGTGTTGTTCAATGAAGAGTTGGGGGCAGTATTGCAGATTCGTCAACAGGATCATCAAGAAGTGTTTGATATTTTATCGAAATATCAACTGGATGCCGTGGCGACAGTATTAGGTTCAGTCAATAATGAAAATGCTATTGTAGTGAGAAATGGCGAACAGGTAGTATTGCAGCAAGCTCGTTCCGAATTACGCCAAATTTGGGGAGAGCTAACCTGGCAAATGCAACGTCTACGTGATAATCCGGCGTGTGCGGATCAAGAATATCAAGCAAAAGCGGATGCCGATAATCCGGGCTTATCCGCCAAATTGAGTTACAACCCAGATGAGGATGTTGCCGCACCTTATATTGCTGTCGGCACAAGACCGAAAATTGCTATTTTGCGTGAACAAGGTGTTAATAGCCACGTGGAAATGGCGGCAGCATTTGATCGTGCCGGTTTCCAAGCAATTGATGTTCATATGAGTGACTTGATTGAAGGTCGCCATAACTTGGTGCAGTTTAATGCGTTGGTCGCTTGTGGCGGTTTCTCTTACGGTGACGTGTTAGGCGCAGGTGGCGGATGGGCAAAATCTATCTTGTTCCATAATAATTTACGTGAACAATTTGTCCGTTTCTTCGAAGACCAAAATAAAATTGCGTTAGGTGTTTGTAATGGATGCCAAATGATCTCTCACCTTAAAGAGATTATTCCTGGTGCAGATTTGTGGCCGAAGTTTGTACGAAACCGTTCTGAACGATTTGAAGCGCGTGTAGGATTGGTCGAAATTAACGAGAATAATTCATTATGGTTTGCCGGAATGGCAGGATCACATATGCCGATTGCCGTTTCTCACGGTGAAGGCCGTGCCGAATTTGCTTCCGATGAACAGATCAATGCATTGCAACAACAAGGACAAGTGATTGCACGATATGTGGATAATTACCTTAATCCGACCGAACAGTACCCGGCGAACCCGAACGGCTCGCCATTAGGAATTACAGCGGTAAGTAATAGTGATGGGCGTATTGCCATTATGATGCCGCATCCGGAACGTGTATTCCGTTCTGTAACGAACTCTTGGTATCCGGATGATTGGAGCGAAGATGGTGCTTGGATGCGTTTATTCCGTAACGCGAGAGTGGCACTAAAATAGTCGTAAAGTCTGTATTTTAATCGTTTCGCTGAAAAAATCAGCGAACGATTAAAAAAATCAAAAATAGGGTTGCAAGGCATAAAAAAATCCCTATAATGCCGCCTCACGCAACGAGAGAGGAGCAACGCCGGTTAAGCAGTATCGGTGAATATCCAAGAGAGTGAAAAACTTGAAAAAATCTTGTTGACAATAAAGGTCGAGATAAGTAGTATAGGCGACCTTGTCGCGAAAGCGCGACATTGTTCTTTAAAAAACTATCAGNCAATCTGTGTGGGCATTCGTAGATAACAAATTGAGTGACTCAATAGAATTCAGGGATTGGTTAGCAATAAAACGTAAAGTTGTCGTGATATTGTAACTGACCCAAAAGAAATTATCTTGAATGCTGAAGAAATCAATTCAAAACGATAAGTCAGTGATTTAAGAGCGAGATTAAATTGAAGAGTTTGATCATGGCTCAGATTGAACGCTGGCGGCAGGCTTAACACATGCAAGTCGAACGGTAACGGGTTGAAAGCTTGCTTTCAATGCTGACGAGTGGCGGACGGGTGAGTAAGGCTTGGGGATCTGGCTTTTGGAGGGGGATAACCATTGGAAACGATGGCTAATACCGCATAGTATCG
>NZ_KB903724.1 GCF_000379785.1 Gallibacterium anatis DSM 16844 = F 149
TACTTCTGGCTAAGTCGGCATACCGTAACAATAAGTCTAACGGGTAGTCTGTTCTTAATTCTTGGACAGCGTTGGCTTTTTCCTCATTTTTTCTCGGTCTAATTGCTGACACTTTTTTAGGTAAGCATTCTCCGTTTCTAATTCTAGAATTCTTAAACGTAAGCGTTCTTCTTCTGTTTTCGGGGGTGGCGGCATTTTGGCATAGCGTGGGTTTTTCATCGCAGGTATTCCTGGGTGTTTAGGTTGTAATCCCTCTATACCGGATTGTTGATAAATTTTCAACCATCTTCTGATAATACTCGCATCGGGAATACCGAAGTGTAAATACGCGAGTTCTGTCGTCATTTCTCCACATAGAATGGTTTGAATCACTTTTAGCTTAAATTCCGGCGAATAGCGTTGATTTGGATGACTCGGGGCTAAGCCTTTTGCACCTGAATGTTGAAACACCGCTATCCAATGTCTTAATGTACGTTTAGGCACGTTAAACGTATGACTGGTTAATGGGACACTTTCATGATTTTTGAAATAAAAATCAACTACTTGTTGTTTGAAGGTTTGGGTATATTTAAACATAAAAAATCTGCACCTCTGTGATTATGGATAATTAGTCCAACTTTTGGGGTGCAGATCATTAAGATGAAGAGGAGCGATCATTCAGCAACTTGCATAAAATTCGGCACATTTTGGTGTGATGGAATACTTAATTTTAGGATTTTGAAATAACTATTATTCACTAAATCAGCTACTTAACATCAACAAATCGAAATGACAGTTATGTACTAGACAAACTATTTAATTCCAACAAATCGAAATAATATTACTCACTAGCCAAACTAGCCCACTCTAACAAATCAGAATGATATTACTGGTGCGCTAGACTACTTAACTCCGATAAATTGTAATGGCTATCATTTATTAACCAAAATATTCAATGCAAACCAGCTAAATCCACTAATTTTATCTTTGGAGCTGTCCTAGATAACGACTAAAAACTTCATTTAGGTTAAGATATATCTATGAGAAAAAGTCGTCTAAGTCAGCATAAACAAAATAAACTTATTGAGCTATTTGTTGCAGGTGTTACTGCAAGGACAGCCGCAGAGTTGGTCAATGTAAACAAAACAACTGCTGCGTACTACTTTCATCGCTTACGCCTGCTCATCTATCAAAAAAGCCTTCACTTAGAGATGTTTGAAGGTGAAATTGAAGCAGATGAAAGCTATTTCGGCGGTACTCGTAAAGGTAAGCGTGGTCGTGGTGCATCAGGTAAAATTGCGGTATTCGGGCTTCTCAAGCGTAATGGCAAGGTTTATACTGTTGAAGTTCCGAATACTCAATCAGCCACCTTGTTACCTATTATTCGGGAACAAGTGAAGCCTGATAGTATTGTTTACACGGATACTTATCGTAGTTATGATGTACTTGATGTAAGTGAATTTAGTCATTTTCGCATCAATCACAGCACACATTTTGCTGAAAATCATAATCATATTAACGGAATTGAGAATTTTTGGAGTCAAGCAAAACGCCATTTACGCAAATTTAATGGTATTCCGAAAGCGCATTTTGAGCTTTATTTAAAGGAATGCGAATGGCGTTTTAATTACAGTAACATAAAAATCCAAATTTACTATTTAAAACAACTAGTTAAAGAGAGTTTAGTCTAGTGATCGAGGACAGCCCCTAATTTTTTCAAATCACTATCTATAAATTTAATTTAAGGAATTTACTTGTGAATCATATCTTTAGAGTCATCTTTGATAAAACACGAAACCAATTTATCGCTGTATCTGAATTGACGAAAAGTAGAGGTAAATCAATTTCAGAAAAACGTAAGTCCGCAGCTATAAAACAAAGCACTTGGGGTGGGGTATTCCAACTAACACCACTCTACACAGCAGTGGTTGTGCTTGGGCTTTTAGGGGGTTCACAGACAGCTAGCGCGAATAATGTCTATACATACTGGGGGCGTATAGGAACAACGAATTGTAGTAATGCGGACTATAGTGTTAGTTTGTCTATTAAATCAGGTCAGAATGATGATACGCAATGTCAGTCAAACTATGGGGTGTCAATTGGTTATGGTTCATGGATTCATCAATCCGCAGGGGAGCATAGTGTTTTAGTTGGTGCGAAAAGTACTATATTAGGTTCTGACAGTGTTGCTGTAGGGTATCAAGTCACCACAAACTCTGAAGTAGGACAAACCGTTTTGGGGTCTTATTCTAAAGGCTTAGGGCAACAGGCAGTTGTGGTGGGACAGCGTTCTTCAGCAAGTTCACAAGCAGTTGCAGTCGGGGCAAACGTTTATGCTAGTGGTGACAGTTCGATTGCGATAGGTAACGATGACTTGATTGGTTCAAGTAATTGGCAAACTTCAGCTTATAGCGATAAATTACCTAAAACAACGATAGGTTCAATTTATTCGGGTTTATGGGCAAGTAGTGCTTATTTTGATTCTCAAAATGCCTTTAATAGTTCTTATAATACGGTGGTAAATGGCAAGGATTATCGTATTTTCTCCCCAACTTATGCCGCTAAAACAGGTGCCATTGCGATTGGTTCTCGTACCGTAGCAGGTGGTGAGGTGTCCACTGCGCTTGGTTCATTGTCCTTTGCGCTTGCGCCAAAATCTACGGCGGTGGGGATTCGTGCTTTTGTAGCAAGTGACGCAGAAGGTGGAACGGCAATTGGTCGTCAATCGCGTGTGTTTTCGGCTAACTCGGTAGCAATTGGTAACTTAACAGAAGCAACTGAGACTGGAACAGTGGCATATGGTTATAAAGCGTATGCGGTTGGTGATAACTCAATGGCACTCGGTAACCAAGTAGTGGCAGGTAGTTATATACAGAATGGGGGAGATTTTATCCAGGCTTACAATAATCAAGCTAATGGTTCAATCTCAGATATTCCAACTGTTAAGGCTGCAGTAGATAAGTATTTTGCTGATCGACCTGATGGTCAGTTAACACAAAAGACAGGGGATGCCTATCTTACCATTGGTTCGGTAGATATTAAAAAATCAAGTAAAAATGGTTCGAATGTGGTGGTATTAGGGAATAACTCAGCTGCCTTAAAAGATAATAGTATTGCTTTAGGGTATGGCACATTAGTTGATGCAGTAAACTCCTTAGGGTTGGGTTCCTATAACTATATCGTAGGGGTAGCAGACAATACTGTGGTTGTTGGTTTAAATAACCGTGTGCTGAGTGGTACAGGGGCTGGCAATAACATTATTGTCGGTTTGAGTAATATTATTGGTGCTTCTTCTAGTGATTCTGTTTTAATTGGTTCGGCAATTAACTTAGGCGCAACCTCGAGGGCTTCTATTATGTTAGGTAAAGGAACCTCAATTGGAAATAATGCTTGGCAATCTGTGGCAATTGGTCAGTTTTCATCTGTTGGGAATAATGCAACCAACTCGGTTGCTTTTGGGGTAAATTCGAGTGCTACGGCAGCGTCTGCAATGGCATTTGGTGTTCAATCGAGTGCATCAATAGCGAACTCAGTGGCGTTAGGTTATCAATCAAGAACTGACTACACCACCGAAGCCTGGAACACGAAGGCGTGGGCAGCAAAAGGGGCAATTACTGTACCAAGTTCAGAAAAAACAGGGATTATTTCTGTCGGGTCTAAGGGACAAGAACGCCGTATTACTAACGTGGCATCGGGTGCATTAGATACCGATGCTGTCAACGTTGCACAATTACGTACTATTACCGATACCTTTGAAACCCAATTAGCCAATTTATCCGATGGGGGTGGGGTTCAGTATCTTAGTATTGAACGCAAAAATTCAACCGGTGCAGCTGGTGAATTAGCAGGTAAGCTCGAGAAAACCAACAATTATCAAAAATATGTTGAGATGAAAACGCAGCTAGAATACCTGAATATGCGTAAGGACATTAATAACGAGAACTTTAACGAAGAAGCCTTTAATGAATATAAAGCAGAGGTCGAAGAGTTAGGGGCATTGTATAATAATCAGGTTTCTAGTACCGCTACCAGCTTAGCTAGTATTGACGCTCAAATTGCTTCAGCGAAAAGAGAATTGGGTGGTATGACTGAAGGTGATGCCAAAGAAGCTAAGCGACAACAATTGGTTGCACAAATTAAGGCAGCGATTGAGAATGCGCAAACACAGGACGAAGCTCGCACGATGACAGGCGCATTGTCAAATGATGAAGCCACTGCCGCTAAAGCCGATACCAACTACAATAACGATGGTGCAAAAGGCGATGATTCAATTGCCTTTGGTTGGAAAGCCAATACCGCAGCAGCTAGCGATGGTTCAGTGGGCGGTAAGCACGGTATTGCATTGGGCTTTGAGGCAACCGTAATGGGTGAAAATAGCATTGCGATTGGCGGTTCAGAAAATACCACCAAGAACACGGCATCAGGCAAAAACTCAATTGCTATTGGTACAGCTAATACCGTGAACGGTGAACAGTCTATCTCAGTCGGCTATAAAAATACCGTTTCTGGAAGCCATTCAGGGGCATTTGGTGACCCAACCATTATCAATGCAGATAATTCTTATTCTGTGGGTAATAACAATAATATCAGTGCAGCGAATACCTTTGTCTTGGGTAATAGTGTTACCGCAAGTCAAGCAAACTCTGTTTACTTAGGAAATAACACTGCTCTCGTTACTTCTGGAACCGCAGGGGCAACCACCGAGTATCCTTCAGCAACGGTAAATGGCGTAACCTATAATGGTTTTGCAGGAACAACCCCTGTTGGCGTGGTTACTGTGGGCCGTGATAACCAAGTTCGCCGTATCCAAGGCGTGGCAGCGGGTAAAATCTCATCAGATTCAACGGATGCGATTAATGGTTCACAACTTTATTCAGTAGTGAATGCCTTAGGGGCGAATACCATTACTTTAACAGGTAATAATAGTAGTACCACAGGAGCGAAAGCAATTAGTTCTAATCCATCATTTGCCATTACAGGTGATGGCAAAATCCTAACCGCAACGGCAGCAGCAGCGGGTGTCTCTTTAGCACTGAATACGACTGAATTAGCAAAAGATCAAACTTTAACGAGTACTTTTGTAAAAGTTGATGGCTCTAACTTACCAACTGATACCACACAGTTAAATACATGGAAAACCAAACTCGGTATTGGTGATAGCGTCAACTGGGTGAATGTCAATAGTACAGCACCAACTGATTTAACGGGATCTAACTACAATAAAGAGAATTCTGGTGCAAAAGGCACAGATAGCATTGCGATTGGTAATCAAGCTGGTGCAATAAAAACGGCAACGAATGGCATTGCAATTGGTTATGCAGCTAAGGCGAACGGTGTAAACTCTGTTGCCTTGGGTGCACAAATTACAGCTACCAATGAGAAAGGCAATGCAATTGCAATTGGTAATCAAGCAGGTACGCAGCTAGCAAGTTCTGGTACAGCAATCAATTCGTTAGGACTTCAATCAGTTTCAATCGGTCAGAATAGTTACGCTTCTGGAGATACCTCAATTGCAATTGGTTCAAATGCAGGTGCAACTGGTGAGAATGCTGTGGCTTTTGGTACAGCATCAGTTGCTTCGGGTTCAGCGGCGTTTGCATCAGGACAAGGTTCTACAGCAGGGGCTGACAGTGCTGTTGCTATTGGACAGTATGCAAATGTTAGCGTAGCTAATAGTATGGCTTTAGGTGCAAACAGTGATGTTGATGGTGATAGCGTGGCTGTAGGTAGTGTTGCGTTGGGCGCTAATTCTTCTGTTGATGCAGGTGTTCATACATCGGGTATTTTCAGCATTGGTGGCGAAAATACAACGAATACCGTATCGGCTAAACCAACTACTGATTCAGTAATCACACAATCTACTTATGCACAGTTGGTACAAGCTGTAAGTGATGCAAAATCGGTGTTCGATGCGGATACGACCAATACTGAAAAGCGTACTGCTTATACGACTGCGAGGGTAAATTTAAGAAATGCAACAACGAATAAGAATTCGGTGCTTTCTGTGGGTTCAGAAGGTAATGAACGCCAAATCCAGAATGTGGCAGCTGGCGTTATTTCAGCAACTTCAACTGATGCTATCAACGGTTCGCAACTTTATTACACCAATACTTACCTTACCAATTTAGCCACAACGGTTAAAACTAAATTTGGTGGCAATGCGGCACTAAACGCAGATACGGGAGAAATCACCTTTACCAATATCGGTGATACAGGTAAAGATAATATTCATGATGCGATCAAAGCCGCAACAGCGGTGGTAAAGGCAGGTGATAATATCGCCGTAACCAAAGCAGCGGATAGCAATACCTATACAGTGGCGTTAGACGACACAACTAAAAATAAAATCGCTGAAATTGACAATAAAGCTAATGCAAGTGATTTAGCAGGCAAAGCGGGTACTAATTTAAGTAATATTACCAGTGATGGTAAGGATGTGATTACTGGTTTAGTTAAAGCAGTTAATAATGACAGTTACACAACTGTATCTGTTGATGACACTGAAAATGGTACTAACGGACAACCTAAAAAGTTCAAGATTGGCGTAAATGTTGCCGATAGTATTTCAAATACATCGACAGAGAACACCAATAAAATTGCTTCAGCACAATCTGTATATAATGCGGTAACAGAGGCAAAAACAGAAGTCACTAAAGTTACAGGAGAGGATAATTTATTAGATCTCACTAAGACAGCAGGAGATGGGTTAACAAAAGATTCTTATGCCTTATCGGTTTCTAAATCAAAATTAACCACTGCCTTAAGTGATACCTTTGCTAAGACCGATGCGTCTAATTTACAACCTGCGAATGTAACAGCTTGGAAACAAAAACTAGGGGTAGATACCTTAGAAAGTAACACCTTCAAGCTAACGGGTGATAACTCTTCTTCAACAAGCACACAAACCTTGAATAAATCAGGCGGTTTATCTTTTGCGATTACAGGTAATAGTGATATTACTACCGCTGCAAGTGGTGATGGAGTCGCATTGTCGCTCAATAAAGCCACTGAAGTAACTGAGGGTGATACCAAAGCAGTGACCTCTGGTGCGGTATATAAGGCAATTAATAGCTTAAGCAGTACCTTGAATTTTTCAGGGGATACAACAACTGGCACACCATCAGTTAATTTGAAAGATGGCACCTTAGCAGTGAATGGTGCAAATTACATTACTACAACAGCGAATGGCTCATCATTAACCGTTAAATTAACTGATGAGGCTAAGAAAAAACTTGATGGTTTATCAGAAGATGGCAAGTTAACACTTAAAGCGAATAATTCAGGTAATACAAAAGTAACCTTAACCGATGGTGTTAACTTTATAAATGGCACCAACACCACTGCAACGGTGGATAGCACTGGCGTGAAGTTTGATGTAAATAACAAGTTATACAATATGACTTCATTAACCAATGGTGCGACAGATAATGCAGCAGGTGCAACAACCTTAAGTTTAAGTGATACAGGTGTTACCTTAAATAGCAAAAAACTATCTGGTTTAGCTAATGGTACCGTAGATGCCGATGCAGTAAATCTATCGCAACTTAAATCAATTGCAACCGATTTGGGTGGAAGTTTCAACACTCCAACAGGTGCTTACACTGCACCAACCTACGAGGCAATTAATGGAGCAGCGACAGCACCAACCTCAACTAATAATGCGATTAATAGCTTAATTACAGCGGTAAATGGTGGCTTAATCTTCTCTGGCAATACAGGAACGGCAACTACGCGTCAGTTGGGAAGCACCTTAAATATTGTGGGTGCAGGTACTGCAACCGCAACAGGTGCAGATACATCAGGTGCAATTTCGCAATATATCACCACCACTGCAAGCGATGGTAATATTGCGATTGATCTTACTCAAGCAGTGAAAGAGAAACTTGCTAAGATTAGTAATGATGGTAATGCAGTTAGCTCAACTCAAACGATTAAGTTAGGTGGCGATTCTGCTTCTGTAACAGATGCTCAAACATTAGGTCAAGACGGTGGTATCAAATTTGATATTACTCAGGGCGATAGCTCAATTACCACTAACGCATCTGGTTCATCAGTAACCGTACAAGTGGCTGATGGAGGTATTACTACAGCGAAGTTGGCGGATAATGCAGTAACAGAGGCTAAGTTAGCAAATGATTCCGTAACCACTGGCAAGATCAAAGACGCTAATGTAACCACAGCTAAATTAGCAGATAGTGCAGTAACAGACGCTAAACTAGCTACTAACGCAGTAACCACAGATAAAATTACGGATAAAAACGTAACTAAAGCGAAATTGGCAGATGATGTACAAACCTCACTAGGTAAAGCAGATTCTGCATTACAAGGACTTACTATAGGTGCTGATACAAATGCAAGTGCAGCGGGTATCGCTTTAAGTCAAGCCAATAACCGTTTTGATATTGTTGGCGATAAAGGCGTAACCACCTCAGTTGATGGTAACCAAATCAAAGTTAGCTTAACTCAGTCAACGTTGACTAAAGGAGATAATGGTCAAATTACAGCTGGTAATACAGGTAATGCATATGCCACAGCAAATACAGTAGCGACAGCAATTAATAGTGCTATTGGTGCATTGGGCGACAACACATTGACATTAACAGGCGATAGTAATAGCAAAACAACTGCTCAAACTCTAAATAAATTAGGGGGCTTATCATTTGCTATTACGGGTAATGATGACATTACTACTAAAGCAAGTGGTAGTAGCGTAGCGTTGAGCTTGAATAAAGCAACCTCAGTTGTGGCTTCTACTGAAACTGATGGTAGTAAAGTTGTTACTTCAGGTGCGGTATATTCAGCGGTATCAGGTGCGAAAACTATTGTGAGCAAAGATGACACTACAACAGACAACCTAGCAACCGTAACTGGCACAAAATCAGACGGCATCAGTGGTGACACTTATAAAGTTGCAGTTACTAAATCTGCAGTAGTGAATGCCTTGGGCGATACTTTCGCTAAGAAAGATGCGTCTAATATGGCAGACTTAACGGATGACCAAAAAACAGCTTGGAAACAAGCGATTGGTTTAGACAGAGTTTCTAACACCTCTGAGTTAAGTTACACAGCAAATAGTAATGAGACTAAGAAAAAAGTTGCCTTTACCGATGGATTGAACTTCACTGACGGCACCAATACCACTGCAGAAGTTGGTGATAATGGTGTAGTGAAATTCAACGTTAAGCCAGCATTAACAGGTATTACTTCAATCTCTAATGGTACAGATGGTACAGGTGCGTCAATTACCTTAGGTGATCACTCGATTACCTTAAGCAGTGGTACAAATGGCACAAATGGTGCGACATTAACTGGTCTAACTAAAGGCAGTATCACAACTAATAGTACAGATGCTATTAATGGTAGCCAGTTATATAGCTTGGCAAAAACAGTATTAGGTGTAGATCCTGAAACAAGCAATATTTTTGCAGCACCAACATTTAAGCAAATTTCTGGTAATACTGTAGCACCAACAGATTTTAACACAGCAATTACCCAGTTAATTTCTGCGGTGAATACTGGTATTGGTGTAGATGCAGATAATAACAGCAAGCAAACAGTGGGCGCAAATGAGCAAATTAGTATTATTCACGCTGGCACGACAGCTATTATAGACAATGGTACTAACTATGTTGGCACTAACTTGCGTACCAAAGTATCTAAAGCTAATGGCACAACAACCGTTGAACTTGGCTTAAGTGAAAATCCTGTGTTTAATACCGTAAAAGTTGGTGGTGGTAATGGTGTAACGATTAATTCAACGCCAGCAAGTGGTACAGGAACATCTGCTCAACCAGCAACAATTACATTCAATACCCCAGCAGCTGATGGGCAACCATCAACAGCGGTACAGTTGAAAAATGTTGCTGATCCAACGGATGCCACCGATGCTGCTAACAAGAACTATGTTGATACCCAAGTGAAAACAGCTACTGATGCTGCGAAAACAGAAGTTAAAGGTACAGGTTCAGCGGTGGTTACCTCAACCAAAGCGACTGATGGACATAGCATTTATACCGTTCACGTTGATCAAACAACTGCTTATGTAGATAGTGAGGGCAACACTTTAACCAAATACGGTGATAACTATTACACTGCTGCTGCGGTGAATGGTAAGAAATATGTGAATGGTCAATGGTATAGCGCAACTGATATTGGTGATGATGGACAACCAAAAACAGGTGTAACAGCTCTAACAGGTGATGCTTTACCAACAGCAGCAACCGTAGCAGGTGCTAAACTATTGAATCCTGATGCTACAACCACAGCACCAGTATCATTAGCTAATATCGCAAGTGGTTTAGGCTTAACTGGTGCAGCGGATAACGGTGCTAGTGGAAATTTATCTACTCCAGCTGCGATTAATGCAGATGCAGCCCAAAAAGTGATTGCTGGTAAGAAGAAAGGAGGCTCTGGTGCAGATAAAGATACGATTATCGTAGATCAGGATGGCAAATCAGGTATTTATGCTTTATCAGGCGCTATCTTAAATAAAGTGACAACCTTAGGTGATTTACAAGCAGTGGCACAAGCGGGGCTTGATTTTACAGGTTCAATTGATGCTACTGCAGATAATAAGGGACTTACTATTCATCGTCCATTAGGTACGGCGTTAAACTTAATCGGTGCTAAAGATGCTGATGCCGGTTTAGAAGGCAAAGACAAATACGATGCTAAGAACCTAGCTACCTTTGTTGATGCAACCAATCATCAAATTCAATTTGTGATGAAGAAAGCACCAAGCTTTGAAGCATTAACCTTACAAGGTGCTGGTACTAATACACCGAAAGTAGTCTTTACTCCAGGTGGTACAACAGATAAACCAACAGTAACTTTAAGTAATGGTGGAGCTGATGCTAAACCTGTGGAAATTAAAGGTGTGGCAAATGGTACAGCGGATGATTCTGCAGTGAACTTAGCCCAATTAAACAAAGTGGCTGCACAAATTGGTATGAATGGTAAAGACGGTACTAGCGGTGTGAACGGTGTAGATGGCGCTGATGGTGTGAATGGTACGCCAGCTATCGGTCAACCAGGTGTACCAGGTAAAGATGGTAAAGATGGTCAGGGGCTTGTGGGACCTGCTGGTCAAGACGGTATGAACGGCACAACTATCGTAAACAAAGTCCAAGGACTTCGTGATGGTGTGGCGGGTACATTGGTTTACACTGATGCCAAAGGTAACCGTGTATTGGCTGAAAACGGTAAGTACTATGATACTAGCCTTGTTGGTAGTAAAGTCAAAGCAAACAATGGCTTGTGGTACGATGCTGACAAGGTTAATAAAGATGGTTCAGTAAACGATACAGATGCTAAAGGTAGTACCTTAGCTCAGTTGAATGATGCTTCTATTAAGGCAAAAAATGGTGATAAATCATTAGGCAATGATAAAGTTATCCTTTCTGCGGTTAATCCTGATGGAAAAACAACAGCGCCTGTAACGATTGCTAACTTGAAGCATAATCTTACTACTATCGCCTCACCAACTGATGATGAAGTTAATGACGCAGTAACTAAATTAGGTCTTGATCCTGATCAGTTAACAGACGAACAGAAAGCAAGCGTTAAATCTAAACTTGCTGGCGAGAAAGCAAGTAAAGAAGTAGCTAAATTGTTGAAACTTGATGGTTCAACTAATGCAGACATCGCAGCTCAATTGAAACGTGCGGTAACTTTACGTGACTTACAAACCGTTGCTCAAGCTGGTTTAATCTTTATGGGTAATGATGGTGTAAATATTCATCGTGCTTTAGGTGAGACCTTCAAAATTCTAGGTTCTGGCAGGGTTTATACTAAAGATGCTAAACCAGAAACAGCAGCTGATTTAACTAAAGCTTACTCTGTAGATTACTCTGCAGATAACCTTATCACTCATGCAGATGGTACAGATACTGTTCGGATTGAGATGAAGAAACTTCCTCACTTTGAAGGTATCATCCTCAACGGTAAAAACGGTGATGATGGTGAAAGTGGTAAGGACGGTAAAGACGGCTTTATCGGGGTGAATGATAAAGGAGAAGTTGTCGTGATCAATGGTGTCAACGGTAAAGATGGCACTAAAGGTAAAGACGGAGAACCTGGTCGTGATGGAGTCGACGGTCAAAATGGCTCTAAAATCATTACTGAGAAAGATATCAACGGTACTGGTGATGCAGGTGTGAAACTTAGCTACAAAGCTAGTGGTGATGGAGCTGATGCCACTGCCAAAACCACTACTCTTAAAGAAGGCTTGACCTTTAATGGAGATGACAACATCAAGACTTCAACAGAAACCGGTGGTGTGGTCAATGTTAAGTTAAGTGATAAGTTAACTGGTATCGACTCTATTGGCGGTAAAGCTGGCGAAGGTTCTTTAGACTTTGGTAGCCGTGATAAAACAGATGCAGACGGTAAAACAGTCAAAGATGAGGATGGTAATGTTGTCAAAGAGAAAACCATTGACGCTGGTGGTTCTGTCATCACCAATGTGGCTGTTCCAACCCAAAATACTGATGCTGCTAACAAAGGCTATGTGGATAGCGAAGTTAGCAAGGTGAAAGGAGATGTAACCAATATCAATACTAATATTAGTAACATCGACAAAACCTTGGCTGAAGGCTTGAATGTTGACACTAACGGTAAACCACAGAAGATTAACTTAGGTAATACAATCAAGGTTAAAAATGGCATCAATACTTCTGTTTCTGATATTAAAAAAGAATCAGATGGTGTCTTTAGTTATACCATCAACGTTAACGGTATTCCGATGAGTTATGTGAATAAAAACGGAGATACATTAGCGAAAGTTGGTGATAAGTTTGTTGTTCTTAAACCGAATGGTGAAGTTGATGAAAAGAAATCTAAAGATCCTTTATTAACGAAGATTAATGGTATGAAAGTCGTTACTCCAGAAAAAGACACGGATATGACTGAAAATGCTAAGAATAACGGACTTACTATTGATAATGTCGGTAATGGTAAAGTTGCAGAAGGTAGTAAACAAGCCGTTAATGGCGGACAACTTCATGCTACGGCACAATCTGTTGCAGATGTTCTTGGCAATGACTTTGAAAATAAAGATGGCAAAGTTACAGTTAAGAATGGCACAGATGGTATCGGTGGTACTGGTAAGACAACGATTAGTGATGCGTTTAAGGAAGTTGTGAAGAGAGCTAAAGATAGTGTTGAGGTTATTGGTGATAACAGTAATATTATAGTTGATCCACGAGAATCTGGCGGTAAGAAAACTTATACCGTTAAATTAAAACAAGATATTACTGTAGATAACTCTATCACTATTGGCCAAGGCAAGGTGAAGTTAACATCTGAGCCAGCAGACACTAATAAACCAGCAGCATTAAATGTAAATGGTGCTCGTATTACTGGTGTAGCAGATGGTGTTGATAAATCAGATGTGGCAACAGTGGGACAAGTTGAACGTTTAGCTTCTGGTACAACAAAAGCGATTAGTCAAGTAAATAAACGTGTTGATAACTTAACCAAAGAGTCGAGAGGGGGTATTGCTGGTGCAATGGCAACAGCTGGTTTACAACAAACCACTCAACCGGGACGTACAACTGTTTCAGTAGGTACAGCAACCTTCAAGGGTGAAAGTGCGGTAGCGTTGGGCTTCTCTAAACTTTCTGATAATGGTAAAGTCGGAATCCGTCTCTCTGGTATGACAACCAGCAGTGGTGATACTGGCGGTTCATTCAGTGTAGGTTATACTTGGTAACTTTTGGAATATAAATTAAATAGCACCCAATTGGGTGCTATCAGACTGTTGACAAACCTCTAGAGGTATGTCTAGAGGTTTGTCAGCAGTCTGAATCTTTTATATTATAAAAGATATTATTTAATGCATTTTTGGATAATATTATGAAAAAAATTTTATTAAAAATTAATAATGAAAAACGGACAATAAATGAGTTTTTTCTTAAAACTGGACAAACACATCCTTTATCAATAAAAGCTCAAGCACAAGTGAATTACTTATTTATTGAGGAAGATACAGGTTTAGCACCTCAAAAAGTTGTAACAAAACGCGTAGGAAATGATTTAGCTATTACATTTGAAGGAAATGAAGCAACTTCTCCTGATTTGGTTTTAGAAGGTTTTTACTCTGAAGATACTGCAGCTTACAAAACTAGTTATTTGGTTGGGCAAAATCAAGCTGGCGAGATTTATCATTATCTACCTGAGTACGCTGAAAAAGCAGATTTAATTAATACGCTAGTTTCTAGTCAATCAGCAGTTCAAACATTAGGTGGTGAAGCTGTATCTGAATTATGGTCATTTAGTCCTTGGTTAGTTGGGGCTGCTTCACGTGGTGCTGCTGCTTTAACTATAGGTGTTGTAGAAGTATTTAAAGATGCGACAGATCATATAGGGACTGATTCTAAAACAGAAAATCCAACTGGTTCAGAAACAGAAAATCAGGCTGGTTCAGAGACAGAAAATCAGACTGGTTCAGAAACAGAAAATCAGACTGGTTCAGA
>NZ_KB903725.1 GCF_000379785.1 Gallibacterium anatis DSM 16844 = F 149
ATATTAGATCAATCTTGGTTTGAGTTTCGCCGTCAGTTGGACTACAAAACGCAATGGCAAGGCGGATTTTTAGTGGCAGTGCCAGCGCAAAATACCAGCCGAACTTGCCCTTGTTGTGGTCATGTAGNAAAAGAAAATCGCCAAACACAGGCTAATTTTGAGTGTGTAGAATGTGGCTACACAGAAAATGCGGATGTGGTTGGAGCGTTAAACGTATTGGGGCGTGGGCGAGCTATCGTCCACGCGTAATAAAATGTCAGGGCAGGACATGCCCGTAGAGCTTGTGAAGTGAACTTCATTGAGAGGTCAGCAACAAGAACCCACCGAGAGTAGCCCGCACAAAAAGTGTGGGAGCTAGTAGGAATCCCCGTCCTTTATGGTGGGGAGGATGTCAACAATTAAACATTGGAATATAGCTTAATAAATAAGTACCAACTACATCTGATTGAGCATTATAATTATTAGGGCGGAATAAGCCGGCTTCCGTTTGATTGGTTTGTCTAAATGTTTTTGCTTTATCTTGATAATAATCAACCCCATAGGTTAATGTGATGTAATCAAATGCACTGTTGTTTTGTAAGTTAAAGCCCCAAGTCGAGAATTTTGTTGTGTCATGTAGATCATTATCTATTTGATCTTCTAACTCTTTTGTGTTGTTGTGATAGAGTGTAAATTGGGTATCGATATATTTGGAGTTAGGATTAAGACTATAGTTTAACTGGATACTGCGATCTGTAATTTTTTGCCCGCCGTCGTTTTAGTGCAATGGCGAAAGTTGAGGAAGTTGTCAAAGACAGTGAAAAATGGGTAGTAGGAACACAATTATTGCAACAACGACATGGCAACATTATGTCGGAACTGGTGAAGTTTCAAGATTTTTCGCTGTTTCATTTGATTCCGGAACAAGGGCTGTTTGTGAAAGGTTTTGGTCAAGCCTTTGAAGTAATGCCAAATAGGCAAATTGATATGGTTCATCTTGACCAAGGTCATATTAAGTAAAGCATAATAAACAGTGCTTGTGTTAATTGTGAAGCCACAAGCACTATTTTTTCCTATCATCTACGCCGATCAACAAATATTTCCCTTCCGCATCGCTTAAACTACGAAAACCGATATTGAAAATTTGATAGGGGCGAGGGCGAGTTTTAAGTGCCGAGTAATTAAAATTATCGTGGTGATGTCCGTGAAAAATTTTTTTTACACCCATTTTTTCTGCAAGCTGATTAATCACGGCAAAACCGGAGGGATGGGGTTTCGGCGCTTCGTGACAGATAAGAATATCCGCTTTTTGCTGTTCCAACAGTTCAAAATCAGAAGGGAAGATGGAGCTACGATGACGCAATGGCAAACCGCCTTGCCAAATTTTTTCTTGCGAACAGTATTGGCAATAGTGAATCGGATCAAAAAACAGCGGTTTATTCGGCGGCATCCAGATTTGACCGCGGAAAACGCCGCCTAATCCGGCAACTCTCACGCCTTCAATTTCCGCAACCCGACCGTGCAGATTTCGGCTTTTCCATTCGCTGCCCCAGATGGCTTCAAATGCTGCCGGAGTTTTGCTGTCGTGATTGCCGTGAATAAACCAGAGGTCGCAATAATGCGCTAACTTATCCAGCTCACGACAGTCGGTAAGTTGCAGATCTCCCAAGATAATCAACGAAACGGATTGATTATCCTGAATAAACGGATAAAGGTGGTCAAATGAACCGTGGGGATCGCCGGCGAATAACAACATTAAGCTCTATTTCTCCTTATGCTCAACGGTGTCATAAACCGATTCGTCATTTAAGATGCGTTCCACAATTCTTTTCACTTGGGCATAACGCTCTAAATAACTTGGTGATTCAATTTCGATATAAGGGATATTGTATTTTTCCAACAGTTTTTTCAATAATTGCTGGAAGCGTTGTCGCTGTTGTGGCGAACCTAAGCTGCGCATACCGTCATCAACCCATTTTGTGTTATTATTCAATAAGATAGTAACATCAAATGGATATTCTTTAATCATTGAATCTAAGAATGGGTGTGCTTTCCCTTCATATTGAATACAGAATGCTTGCGTAGTGATGAAGTCGGTATCGATAAATGCCACTTTGTGTGCGTGCCGTAAGGCGTAGTCAACATAGCGCTGATGCCCCAATGCCATCAAAGGGTAATCGGAATATTGCATTGCCTGCTCGTTACCCCCCAGTTTTTCAAAGACAAATTCCCGACCATATTCCCACGCAGAAGTGGTGTTGAAAACGGCGGATAATTTATTCACCAACACGCTTTTACCACTGCTTTCTCCGCCTAAAATCGCAATAGTTTTGGCAAAGAATGGACGCACTTCTTTCGGGATAAATTTCCAATATTGGAATGGATGGGTGCGGATTTTGGTGGCAGAAACATTAAAAAATGTACGCTCCGGATCAACCAACACAACATCTAAATGCAAATATTTTTCGTAAGGCTCTTTATCTTGCGGTTCACTGGTGAAAACCACACTTGGATTAAAATGTTTATCGCTGAATAATGCCTTCACACGATCTGACCACGCCGGCCAACCATTCGGATAAGAGGGAATACCATCCTCAATTAAGTTATGGATAAAGATTTGTTTTTGCTGATATTTAAAGATCTGTTGCATCCAACGTAGACGATCCTGCACAGTCGGCATTTTCTTCATTTTACTGTCGTAGTAAAGTTTTAAGTCACGTTCTGTGTCGCTGCAAACAACGATATGCAATTCATCCACCTTACTGAAGGCTTCATAAATCATATTTATATGACCGGTGTGGACGGGGTAAAATTTGCCAAAAATAACGCCAACTTGTTTATTTGGTGTATCAGTGATTTGCAAAGCGTGATGAATGGCATTTAATTTTTTGGCACTCGGATTTTGAATTTTACCGCCGACAAGTTGATTATAGTAAGCGCGAGTTACTTGTGCTTTTTCGCATACTTCCGCAACCTTCATCCCCAATTGTTTGCGTTTTTGTTGTAAATAAAGAAAATCAGTCATTTTCTGCACCTTAGATGTTGGTAGATGCCCCACTGCATCAATAAAATATCAGAAAGTTGAAATCCAGCGCTGAAACAACTTATGCGCTAAAACGATTTATTTATTGTTATCTCTTTTCTTTCTCAACAGATAATACAATTTATCATTGACCGAAAAGGTTAAGTAATGATTACTGTGTTTTATTTAAAACGATAAGATTATTTTGGTACAACATCATTTTGTTGTTGCAATAAGGCGTCAACTCTGGCTTCTAAAGCGGTTAATTTTTCACGAGTGCGCAATAAAACCTGAGTTTGTACATCGAATTCTTCACGTGTTACAACATCAAGTTTGGCTAATTGCGCCTGTAAAACTTGTTTTAATTTTGATTCAACATCGTTACCGATATCTTTAATGCCTTGTGGTAAGTTGTTTTGGACTTGTTGAATAATCTCTTCTATTTTTTTTGGATTTAACATACACACCCCATTCATTTTTTCTTGGCTAATTGTAGGGGAAAAAACAGAATTTTACTAGGCAAGTATCTGTTTTTCTTTTATACTTTTCCTCGCATTCTCAGGGCGGGGCGGAATTCCCCACCGGTGGTAAGCGAAAGTAAGCCCACGAGCGTTCGTATTTTTTACGAAGTCAGCAGATTTGGTGAAAATCCAAAGCCGACAGTTATAGTCTGGATGGTAGAGAATCGCGGTATCGTTGTGATAAGTGTGTTAACGTAGACGCTAAGTTGACGCACGTTGCACGCTTTTAAACCACGTTTAAAAACGCATTATTTTGATAATGTGTTTGCCGTATTTCCCTCAAGCCCTGATTCTAGTAGCGAAAAATATTAAATTAACAAAGGAAATTACTATGAATCAGTCAATTCTTTCTCAATTCGGTACGCCGGAACAACGTGTTCTTAATGCAATTTCTGCTTTAAAACAGGGCAAAGGCGTTTTAGTGTTGGATGATGAAGATCGTGAAAATGAAGGCGATTTGATCTATCCGGCGGAAACAATTACAAAAGAACAGATGGCGAAATTAATTCGTTATGGCAGCGGTATTGTGTGCCTTTGCATTACGGATGAATTGTGCAAAAAACTTGATTTACCGCCAATGGTTGAACATAACACCAGCGTTAATCGCACTGCATTTACCATCACCATTGAAGCGGCAGAAGGCGTCACTACCGGTGTTTCTGCTCAGGATCGTGTTACCACAGTAAAAGCGGCGGTGGCAGATAATGCTAAACCGAGCGATTTACATCGTCCGGGGCATATTTTCCCATTACGTGCTAATGATAAAGGGGTTTTGGGTCGCCGTGGTCACACAGAGGCTTCTGTGGATTTAGCTGAAATGGCAGGTTTTAAACGCGCCGGTGTGATTTGTGAAATCACCAATGATGACGGCACAATGGCAAGAGCACCGGAAATTGTTAAATTTGCTTTAGCTCAAGGCTATCCGGTGGTTACTATTGAAGATTTAGTGGCATATAAACTTAGCCATTAATTGAGCAATAGTGAGCTAAAACAGAATAAAGAGTAGAAAGGATACGGCTGGCGTATCCTTTCTTATTATGATAAGCCATCCAATACTAATAAAACCAAACTAATCCTAGTTTGGTTTTATTGTGATTATCGGTTTAAAACGCTTCGACTAATTGAATTGCGGCACCGATATAGGTTGCCGGGGTGAGTTGTTTTAAACGTGCCTTTTCTTCTTCAGGGATAGCTAAGCCATCAATGAATTGTTGCATTGTTTGTTGATCCACGCGTTTGCCGCGAGTCAATTCTTTCAGTTTTTCGTATGGTTTTTCAATGCCGTAACGGCGCATTACGGTTTGGATCGGTTCAGCCAAGACTTCCCAGTTTTGATCGAGTTCAGCCAATAAATGCGCTTCATTCACTTCCAATTTGCTGATGCCTTTGAGTGTAGATGCATAAGCAATAGCACAATAACCTAACCCTACGCCAAGGTTACGTAATACTGTGGAATCGGTAAGGTCACGTTGCCAACGGGAAACCGGCAGTTTTTGTGCAAGATGGGTCATTAATGCATTCGCCACGCCGAGATTGCCTTCTGAGTTTTCAAAATCAATCGGGTTGACTTTATGAGGCATTGTTGAAGAGCCGATTTCGCCGGCGATGGTTCGTTGCTTGAAGTGGTTTAAGGCGATATAACCCCAAATATCACGGTTAAAGTCAATGATGATAGTGTTGAAGCGAACAATACAATCAAAAAATTCAGCAATATAATCGTGCGGTTCGATCTGAGTGGTATATGGGTTCCAGTCAATGCCTAAACTTTGCACAAATTGTTGGCTGAATAGGTGCCAATCCACATTCGGATAAGCGGAAAGATGGGCATTATAGTTACCGACAGCGCCGTTAATTTTCCCTAAAATTTCTGCTTTTTGCAGTTGTTGATATTGGCGTTGTAAACGATATGCCACATTTACCATTTCTTTGCCGACTGTTGTTGGTGATGCAGGTTGTCCGTGAGTACGGGAAAGTAACGGGATTGTTTTGTAGGCTTCAGCTAATTTACTGATTTCATTAATTAATTTTTTCCATTCCGGGAGAATAAACTCTTCACGCGCAGTTTTTAACATTAAGGCGTGAGAAAGGTTGTTAATATCTTCCGATGTGCAGGCGAAGTGAATAAATTCGCTGATTGCGGCGAGTTCAGGTAAGGCTTGGCATTTTTCTTTTAAGAAATATTCAACCGCTTTGACATCGTGATTTGTGGTTGCCTCGATCTCTTTAATGCGTTGTGCATCTTGTACGTCAAAATTGGCAATAATATCGTTTAAGTAATCGATTGCTTTTTTTGATAAAAGGGGAACTTCCTGAATTGCTGTGGTTTCAGCTAATTTTTGTAACCAACGAACTTCAACGGTTACTCTGAATCGTAATAAACCATATTCGCTAAAGATTGGACGTAGTGCATCAGTTTTGCTTTGGTAACGTCCATCAAGCGGGGAAAGTGCGGTTAAAGCATTGAATTGCATTGAATCACTCCGTTATTTAAAGGGATGAATAGAGTTGTTGGGCGGCTTGTACCAGCTTCTTCCTGAAAAAGAGCAATTTCCATTTTGAACCACCGACCTGCCGCCATAATACAGCAGAGCGGATACCAGCCAGTAAGCAAGCTCGGATTTGATTTTGGATATCTGGTTGTTGCAAATAAGTCGGTAACCCTTTTACTTGAATCTTCGCACCTAACGGGCTGATGAGATCGGTATAAATACCGGCTAACACCGCCAACATTGAGCTTTCAGTCAATCCATCGTGGAATGTGAGTTGAGTCGGCAAATATTTTACCCTTTCGGCAAGTTGTTGCTTGTTATCGGCATTATCATTGAGTTTATGTTCCAATGCCAACAAACTGAGCCAGTAACGGCTTAATTCTGCATCCAATCGTCCTTGTTGGCCGTTAAGTTGTTCAAGTAGTGTGGTTAAACCTAACTTCAAGTTTTCCAGTTTACCGCCATAGATATCGAGGATTTCTTTTGGTTGTGTCACTAATAATGTTTGTAGTGTAACCAACAGATCCTGTTGATTGGTTCGTCCTTGATGAGCGAGTTGTTGAACTAATTTTGCTGATTGGCAAACGCCTGCCAGTGCAAGTGCTAAATCCGCATAATTGACCATAACAGCGAGAAACCTTTACTCGTTAATTGATAAATATGATGGCAAACAGGTGGCAAAATATATCACTGTTCGCTATTTTTTGAAAGTTATCAATTTGTCTTGATTTGGAAAAAATTAAAGGCTGTTACAAAATGAATTGTAACAGCCTTCTGGAATTTGGCTCCTCCTGCTGGACTTGAACCAGCGACATATGGATTAACAGTCCACCGTTCTACCGACTGAACTAAGGAGGAATAGTGGTGCCCAGAGGCGGAATCGAACCACCGACACGGGGATTTTCAATCCCCTGCTCTACCGACTGAGCTATCTGGGCAACGTCTTGGTGGTGCGTATTAAACGTTTTTTTGTGTTTCAAGTCAACCACTATTTTGAAAAAATTTTCTTTTTTTCTCACGTTAGCCGTTTTTCTATGCAAAACGCACAAAATTAATACGCAACCACGCAAAAATTAGCCGGTTTTAACGAATAACTCGATAACTTTTTTGCGCTTTATCCACCTTGATCAAGTAGTTTCTTGCTTGTGCTGAAGGGTGTTTTGTTGTCAAAATTCGATAAACTTGTTCAGGTAATAAGCGATTAATCTTATTAACTGCAACATCTTTATCATCATCAAAAATACGTAACACAGCTCCGGCACCACCGTTATAAGCCGAAATTACGGCAAAACGGCGTGAAGTCGGATCGGTAATGCCTACCAAATATTTATTTTGTAGCAGCCACAAATAAGAAACACCGGCATCAATATTTTTAAACGGATCGAATAGGTATTTCTTAGAAGGTAGTCCGCTTTTCCCTTTCATTCGGAATACATCACGTCCGGCAGTGTGCGGCACCACCTGCATCAAGCCCATTGCGTTGGCATAACTGATCGCATAAGGGTTGAAACTGGATTCTGTTTGCATAATACCGAGAATAAGGCTTTCATCAATGTTGTAATGACGAGCAGCTTTGCGGATAAACGGCAAATATTTTTGCGCACGAATCGCAACGTGGTTGGCAATCATTGGAATCACGACAAATTGCACGATATGTCCGTTGCTTAAACGGCGACTTTGTAGCTTGTTATTAATTAAATAATCGGCGAAATCAGAGGCAACGGCAACATTCGGAATGTTGGAACCTCTGTGGTCAATAACCTGCCCGAGAAGGAACGGTCGGGAACTGATCGGCACATCTCCATCGGCAAAAAGGTCGATACCGTTTGCATCTGAGCCCATCAATAACGTATGCACAATGGCATTTTTTAAGCGTGCCAAACTGGTTTGTGATTCAATGGTAATCACACCTTCATCAAAACTGACGTGGCTACGGGTGTAGTATTTGTCGGTATATTTAACGTAATCTTTACGGCTGGCGACCAGCAATTCATTTACTCCCCAAATCCGGTCGATATTGTGGGAGAACTGACCGGTTAGAATATCCAATGCTCGAGTATCTTTCGCAAAGGCATCATCGTAATCAATGCTGTCGCTATCATAAGAAGAACCACAGCCGGCTAAAAACAGAGCCACTGTGGTCATAATAAAATAGTGTTTAATCTTCATTTTGCTTACTTTGAAGGGGGAACATAGCCTTCGATATGAACATCTTTGCCTTCAAATAAAAAATTCACCATTTCCTGTTCCAGCAATTTGCGATGTTCCGGATTCATCATATTGAGTTTTTTTTCATTTACCAGCATTGTCTGTTTTTTGAGCCATTCTGACCAAGCTTGTTTGCTGATTGAGTTGAAAATACGTTTTCCTAATTCACCGGGATAGAGTTGAAAATCCAATCCTTCGGCTTCTTTTTGTAAATATTCGCAGAAAACAGTTCTTGCCATAACTATTAGTCCTCATTACTTCTTATATTAAAAATTGCTTTTAACTGCATTAATAAGTTCTTTACAGGTGTTGCCAAACCAATTTTAGCTGGCGAAAAATCGGCTAAATCATACCAATATTCGTTGTTGTTTTGTACTGTTTGCCCATATTTTGCCACCGTTTCCGCAACATTTTTTACTGCTAATGTTGATGTTGAGTTATTTGTTACCACTATCGGGTGAATATCCAAATGGAAATGGCTGAAAGTATGACGAAATGTAGTCAGCCGCTCCAATAATTGCCAATGACATTGTTGCAAAATGTGTTGATATTCCGCTTCAGTTTCCACTTCGGGAAAACAGTATAACCCACCCCATAGACCGTGATGCGGCCGTTGTTGCAGTAAAACTTTTCCCTGTTGGACAAATAATAAAAAATAACGTTCTCGCACAGGCAAGGTTTTTTTCGGCTTTTTACCGGGATAATTTGCCCAACTTTGCGCTTTCCCGGCGGTACATTGCTGTTGTAGCGGACATAAACTGCATTTCGGTTTGCTGCGCGTGCAGACCATTGCACCAATATCCATCATTGCTTGATTAAATTCAGTAACTTGCGTTTTCGGTGTAACTTCGGCACTTAATTGCCATAATTTTGTTTCTACCGATTTTTCGCCCGGCCAGCCGTCAATCGCAAAACAACGGGATAAAACCCGTTTAACGTTGCCGTCTAAAATAGGGAAAGGGGCATCCAAACAAGATGAGAGAATCGCACCTGCGGTGCTTAAACCAACGCCCGGCAGCGCCAACACCTGTTCAAATTGTGTTGGAAATTCGCCTTGATGTTGATCGCGAATTTGTTGTGCCGCTTTGTGTAAATTTCTGGCTCGTGCGTAATAGCCTAACCCGGTCCAAAGATGTAGAACTTCGTCTATCGGCGTATTTGCCAATTCAGTAATGGTTGGAAAACGCTGAATAAATTGCTGGAAATAGGGAATGACGGTGGTGACTTGTGTTTGTTGCAACATAATTTCAGACAGCCAAACACCGTAGAGTGATTTATTTTGTTGCCACGGCAATGTTTTTCGCCCATATTTTTGATACCAGTGCAGTACAGTGGATGCAAAAGGTGCTTCGGGCGTTGATTGGGCTTGCCACATTGGATATACCTCTTCAAAAATTAAGGAGGCGAGTTTAGCACAAGCAAAATAATTAAAACATCACAAAATTGGCAGATTATCAGGTAAAATAGGGCAGTTTTTCTTAACTATCACTCTATATTCTAGGATTTATGCAACAGAATAATTTAAATGATCTTGCGGAGCAAAAACGCAAAGCCGTCAATACTGCAGAATTTACCGAAGATGGGCGTTATAAGCGTAAAGTGCGCAGTTTTGTGTTAAGAACCGGTCGCTTAAGTGAGGCTCAAAAAAGAGCAATGAATGATAATTGGGCGGAATTCGGTTTAGAACATCAAGCAGATCACTTTGATTTTAAAAAGATTTTTAACAACGATCAGCCGGTGATTTTGGAAATCGGTTTTGGAATGGGGCGTTCGTTGGTAGAAATGGCGAAGCAGAACCCAAATAATAATTACATCGGCATTGAAGTGCATACGCCCGGAGTAGGAGCTTGTATCGCTTATGCGCTTGAACAGCAGGTGCATAATTTGCGCGTGATTTGCCACGATGCGATTGAAATTTTGCAAGATAATATTCCGGATCAAAGTTTGTCCGGATTACAGCTATTTTTCCCTGATCCGTGGCATAAAGCCAAACATCATAAACGCCGCATTGTACAACCGCAATTTGTTAAGTTGGTGATGCAAAAATTGAAAAGCGGCGGTTTTATTCATATGGCGACCGATTGGGAAAATTATGCGGAACAGATGTTGGAAGTTTTGCGTCAGGAACAGGGCTTAACCAATACTTCAGCAACAAATGATTTCATTCCACGTCCGGATTTTCGCCCTTTAACCAAATTTGAACAACGCGGGCATCGGCTTGGTCACGGCGTTTGGGATCTCTATTTTGTTAAGAGATAAATGTTTTAGTTGAATGATTAAAAACCAGTAACTGAGGAGAAAATATGGCGTATCAACGTAATCGCAGACAGCGTAAAAAAATGCACATTGCAGAATTCCAAGAATTGGGATTTTTAGTAAATTGGCAATTTGCAGAAAACACTTCCGTTGAGGAGATTGATCAAACAGTCGATCGCTTTATCAATGAAGTGATTAAACCTAACGGGCTTGCTTACGAAGGCAGCGGCTACTTACATTGGGAAGGCTTGGTTTGTTTGGAAAAAATCGGCAAATGTGATGAAAGCCAACGTGAACTTGTTAAATCTTGGTTGGAAAATAACGGATTGCAACAAGTGGAAGTAAGTGAATTATTTGATATTTGGTGGGATTTTCCGGTGAAAGCTTAATTTTTACTGTAATTTTTTGATTGTGCAACGAGCTACGTTGCACAATTTTTTTATGGCTAAACATTATTCACTGAATACCATTCATCCAGTTTCTGAGCCAATTTATCCACACCTAATCGATTTTGTGATGAAAATACCTCAACTTGAATGTCGCCTTGAAATGGTAAAATCGCTTCACGCACCATTCTCACCTGTTTACTGCGTTCACTTTGGCTGACTTTATCCGCTTTGGTCAACAGCAGGAGAATTGGCAAATCAGCACTGACCGCCCATTCAATCATCTGTTGATCGAGATCTTTCAACGGATGACGAATATCCATCAAAATCACCATGCCGCCTAAACATTGGCGTTGTTGCAGATATTCACCTAACGATTTTTGCCATTGCAATTTCACCTTTTCCGGCACAGCGGCGTAGCCATAACCGGGCAAATCAATAATTTTACAATTTTCGCTCACTTCAAAAAGATTGATTAATTGCGTACGTCCGGGGGTTTTTGAGGTTTTGGCTAAATTCTTTTGGTTTGCCAATGTGTTTAATGCGGTCGATTTCCCCGCATTGGAGCGTCCGGCAAAGGCAACTTCAACGCCGGAATCGGCTGGAAGCTGTCGAATATTAGCGGCACTCATTACAAAGTGCGTTTTATGGTAATTGAGTTTGAACGTTGTCATTGTCATTATCCTTTTTTAAATCGAATTGTTTCACCTTGCTCACCGTAACGGTTGGCTTGTGCTTGCCCGACAAATACGCCCCATTCCATCAGTAGCATAGCGAATACAAAAATCGGAAACATTTGCCCCAATAATAATTTCATAAAACCTTGGCTATAAGGCGCAATCAAAAAACAGCCGATCGGCGCTAGGAGAATTGCCAGTGCTTTGGCGGAGCGACCACGGTCGTGCAAGCGTTTCACGATAATCGCCAGCCAACAGTATGTGATCAATAATAATGGCAATAATGCGAAAATTGCACCGCTTTGCTGCTGAAACAGCAATGAAACCGGCAATAAATTGGCAACCAATAATAAGAAAGCGGCACAAATACCGCTGCCAATCCAGAACCCCTGTCGATTCAATCTGCCGTTAAATGTGAAAAAAGCTTGGGTAAAATACATAAATTTGCGCTTAAAAAGAGCTTATTTTGAGATTTTGTCGCCATTATACAAGAAAAGCGTCAAAAATGTTAAAAATCGCCGATGACGGTAAAAAAAGAGATGCTGTTTTTGTTGAGTGAGAAAATCTTAATTGTGATCAAGTTCACATCATTTTTTACAAGACAAATTTTCAAAATCGTTTTAATATTAGTGCGGTTTTTGATTTCTATCTTTGAAAATTAACTTAAATGTGAGGAAAAACAAATGGCAAAAATCGTTAAAATTCTTGGCCGTGAAATTATTGATTCTCGTGGTAACCCAACCGTTGAAGCGGAAGTGCATTTAGAAGGCGGTTTCGTTGGTCTTGCAGCTGCTCCATCAGGTGCATCAACAGGTTCACGCGAAGCATTGGAATTGCGTGATGGCGATAAATCACGTTATTTAGGTAAAGGTGTATTAAAAGCAGTTTCAAACATCAATGATGTTATTGCACCGGCTTTATTAGGTAAAGATGCAACTCAACAAGCTGAAATCGACCAAATTATGATCGATTTAGACGGCACAGAAAACAAATCTAAATTAGGTGCGAATGCGATTCTTGCGGTTTCTCTTGCTAATGCAAAAGCGGCAGCAGCATCTAAAGGTTTACCACTTTATGCGTGGATTGCTGAATTAAACGGTACTCCAGGTCAATATTCAATGCCATTACCAATGATGAACATCATCAATGGTGGTGAACACGCAGATAATAACGTTGATATTCAAGAATTTATGATTCAACCGGTAGGTGCAAAAACTTTACGTGAAGCAGTTCGTATCGGTTCTGAAGTGTTCCACAACTTAGCGAAAGTATTAAAAGCGAAAGGTTTAAATACAGCAGTTGGTGATGAAGGTGGTTTCGCACCTAACTTGGCATCTAACGCAGAAGCTTTAGCTTGCATTAAAGAAGCAGTGGAAAAAGCAGGTTATGTATTAGGTAAAGATGTAACTTTAGCAATGGACTGTGCATCATCTGAATTCTACAACAAAGAAACCGGTATGTACGAAATGAAAGGTGAAGGCAAATCATTCACTTCTCAAGAATTCACTCACTACCTTGAAAAACTTTGTGAAGAATACCCAATCAAATCTATCGAAGATGGTCAGGATGAATCTGACTGGGAAGGCTTCAAATACCAAACAGAAGTTCTTGGCGGTAAAATCCAACTTGTTGGTGATGACTTATTCGTAACTAACACCAAGATCCTTAAAGAAGGTATCGAAAAAGGTATCGCTAACTCAATCTTAATCAAATTCAACCAAATCGGTTCATTAACTGAAACTTTAAATGCGATTCGTATGGCGAAAGAAGCCGGTTACACTGCGGTAATCTCTCACCGTTCAGGTGAAACCGAAGATGCAACTATCGCAGATTTAGCGGTTGGTACAGCAGCAGGTCAAATCAAAACTGGTTCAATGAGCCGTTCAGACCGTATTGCAAAATATAACCAATTAATCCGTATTGAAGAAGCATTAGGCGATAAGGCACCGTTCTTAGGATTAAAAGCGGTTAAAGGTCAGGCTTAATTTCTGATTGCAAACTCTGAATAGCGAAACTGCACCGAATAAGGTGCAGTTTTTTATTGCGATAAACAGAATAACTGCGGTTAATGATCAAGGAATTCGATAAGTATGAGATTTAAGCAAAAAAACGAAAATCTGCCGTTTCTGATTAAATCTCGTTGACATCAATTCAGCGCACCATTAATATTAGCAGCGTTTCATATCAATCGTGGGGATATAGCTCAGTTGGGAGAGCGTTTGAATGGCATTCAAAAGGTCGTCGGTTCGATCCCGATTATCTCCACCATTTCACTAAATCACATTACTCCTCAATAACTCATAAAGCCAGTAATAGCAATGATCTGCACCCCAAAAGTTGGACTTATTATCCAACAGACAAAGGTGCAGATTTTTTATGACTAAATATAACCAAACATTTAAACAACAAGTGGTAGATTTCTACTTTCAACACGAGGAAAACCTTTCTTTAACCTGTCGTACATTTAGCGTGTCTAAACGCACATTAAGGCGTTGGATTGCCCAATATCAACATTCAGGTATAAAGGGCTTAGCCGTGCTGCATACCAAACGAACCTACACCCCAGAGTTTA
>NZ_KB903726.1 GCF_000379785.1 Gallibacterium anatis DSM 16844 = F 149
AGATAGCCGAGTAACATGATTTTGAACAAGCGAACTGGGTCAACTGCGGGGCGACCGTTGTCATGGCAATAGAGATGAGCAACTTCATCACGAATGAAGTCAAAATCGATGGCTTTCGCGACTTTACGGACAAGGTGGTCTTTTGGAACGAGTTGTTCGAGACTTATCATCTCGATTTCATATTGGAGTGAGGGTGTATTTTTGAGCATAGGCATTTCCTTTTTTCGATATGCCTATTAGATCAAACCTCTAGAGGTATGTCTAGAGGTTTGTCAGCAGTCTGAGGCTTCTCTCAAAGAGAAGCCTAGATATGGAGAAAATGACACGTTACAGTATGATTTCCAATTTTTGATAGGCGCGGTTTGCTTTTTCTCGTGCCGCCTCAACGCTATCGGCGCTTGCCAAAATTACGCCTAAACGGCGATGTCCGTTGACTTCTCTTTTACCGAACAGGCGAAGATTAGTGTCTGCTTCGGCAAGCACATTTTCCAGATTGGCAAAAAGAACCTGATTGGATTTTCCTTCCACTACGATTGCTTTAGAGGCGCTCGGTGCTAATAGTTTTATTTGTGGAATAGGTAAGCCTAAAATGGCGCGTGCGTGTAATGCAAATTCCGACAAATCTTGAGAAATCAAGGTGACCATTCCGGTATCGTGCGGACGAGGGGAAACTTCATTAAAAATAACTTCATCACCACAAACAAACATTTCTACGCCGAAAATCCCATAACCACCCAATGCACCGGTGATTTTTTCAGCGATGTGCTGTGCTTTTTGTAATGCAATCTCGCTCATCGCTTGCGGTTGCCAAGATTCTCGATAGTCGCCATCAACTTGTACGTGACCGATCGGCGCAAGGAAGGAGGTGCCACCACGATGGCGTACAGTTAATAAGGTGATTTCATAATCAAAACGGATAAAGCCCTCGACAATGACACGTCCGCTGCCGGCACGACCGCCTTCTTGTGCATATTGCCACGCTTGTTGTAACTGCTCTCTATTTTTGAGAATGCTTTGTCCGTGCCCGGAAGAGCTCATAATCGGTTTAACTACGCAAGGCAAGCCGATTTTTTCCACCGCCTGTTGAAAATCGGCAAAATTGTCGACAAATTGGAACGGCGAGGTCGGCAAACCTAACTCTTCGGCAGCTAAACGGCGGATACCTTCACGATTCATTGTCAGTTTAACCGCTTTTGCCGTCGGAATAACGTTGTAACCTTGCTGTTCCAACTCGACTAAAGTATCGGTGGCAATCGCTTCCACTTCCGGCACAATGTAATCCGGTTTTTCTTTTTCGATAAGCTTTTTAAGCGCATCACCATCCAACATTGAAATGGTATAAGCACGATGTGCCACTTGATGTGCCGGCGCGTCAGCATAACGATCAACCGCAATAACTTCCACACCTAAACGCTGTAATTCAATTACAACCTCTTTACCTAATTCTCCGGAGCCGAGCGTCATCACTTTGGTGGCGACAGGAGTGAGTGGTGTACCTAATGTTGTCATAGAGTTTTATTCCTTCAATGTTGTGAGCAAATAAAAAGCCAAGCGGTGCGGCTTGGCTTAAGGTCATTATTGATTTAAAAAACGGTCATCAAGTAATAAATCTTGATTGTGATTAATGCCGATTCCCTGAGCAAGCACCTTTTTCGCTGCTGCCTGAGCATCCGCTAACGAATGTTCGGTGTAGGTTCCGCATTGATATTGGTTTAATTCCGGGATCTCTTTTTCGCTTTTCACCGACAATACATCCTGCATTGCTTTTTCCCACGCCGCAGCAACTTGTTGTTCCGCAGGCGTACCGATTAAACTCATATAAAATCCGGTGCGGCAACCCATTGGTGAAATATCAATAATTTCAACGCTGTCACTATTGAGATGATCACGCATAAAACCGGCGAAAAGATGTTCCAAAGTGTGAATACCTTTCGGACTGATATTGTCTTGATTCGGTTTGCAAAAACGAAGATCAAAAACCGTAATTTTATCGCCTTTAGGCGTTTGCATTGTCTTTGCAACACGCACCGCAGGGGTATTCATTTTAACGTGGTCAACCTTAAAACTGTCTAATAATGGCATAGTGAAAAACCCTTCTTTAAAAAAATTTTGATTTTGACTGAACTTTTTCAGAGCAGGTTTGTCTGAAAAGGTGCAACATAATGGTTGTTTAAATTAGTTCCTTAGGTTATTTGCCGCCTAGTGTTTGGGGCGGCTTTTTTTATCTCTGTTATTTGCGTTAATTGTAGCTTGAATTAGTGGCTTTAAACAGTGCGATCCAGCAGTTGTTGATACTGTTTACGATCCTGATCGTTGATTTCTCGAATCACCCGACAAGGGTTGCCGAACGCTAAACTGTTTGCCGGAATCGATTTGGTTACTACACTGCCGGCACCGATAACGCTGTTTTCACCGATAGTAACACCGCCTAAAATCACGCAGCTGCCGCCAATCCAGACATTATCTTTAATAATAATTGCCTTTGCTTGTTCATAGCCCTGATTTCTTTGCTGATAATGCAATGGATTCCCCACCGTATAAAGACTGACATTAGGGGCAAACATCACATTATCACCGATGGAAACCTTGCCGCTGTCCAAAATGGTGCATTGATGATTAGCAAAAAAATTGTCGCCAACTTCAATATTAAAGCCATAATCGCAGAAAAACGGCGAATTGATATGCAAATTATCGCCGCATTTACCAAGCAGACGTTCTAATAATAGCTTACGTTGCGAATCAGCCGGTGCAAGCTGATAATTGAGTTGAAACAACATCTGCTTCACCTGTTGTCTGATTTTGCTTAAGTCGGCATCGTTTGGAAAATGCGGCAATTCTGCCAGCATTTTTTCTTTTTCAGTCAATGACATAACTTACCCTAGCTGTAAATCCAACACAACTTTACCACTGGTTCGTCCGCTTTCGAGTTGACGATGTGCCTGTTGAATATCGGTTATCGGCAATACTTGCGCAATCTTTAAGTACAAACGGTTTTCTGCTAAATCATTCAGCATTGTTTCCAGATCCTGACGATTTGGCACCGCCAACATCTTTTCCACCAGCAGTTGCTGTTCAGCCCCAGCCTGTTGTAATAACGGCACGTGAATGGTAGGAATGCAGATAACACGTCCTCCTTTTTTCACCATTTTCAATGCAGCGACACCGCTCTCACCACCTACTAAATCAATAAAAAGATCGGCATTGAGATCGGGATAAGCGTGCGGATGATGATAATCAACGGTGTGATTTGCACCTAAAGCCAATGCTTGTTGCTGTTTAGCTTCGGAACAGATAACGGTAATATCGACATTCTCTTTGGCTAAAAGCTGTAATAATAAATGCCCGACACCGCCTAACGGTGCAGACATTACTATTTTCTGTCCGGCAGAAACGTTTGCCTGTTTCAGAATTTGCAATGCGGTAACGGCAACGGTCGGCATTGCGCCTGCTTGCTGCAATGAAACTGCTTTCGGTACGCGCGCAACCAAATCAGCATTGACCGCAACATAACGGCTATAAGCGCCGCCGTCAAAGGTGAGTGCGGAAACGCGTTCACCCACATTAAAACCGCTTTCTGCACCGGCTTGAACCACAATACCGGCAAGATCAAACCCTAACACTGCCGGAAATTGTGATTTAAATTTTTCTGCGCCCCAACCTAAACCTTTGCGAGTTTTAAAATCGACCGGATTGACGCCGGCAAAGTGATTTTCGATTAAAACTTGGTTGGCATTGATAGTCGGCATTGCTAATTGAGGCTGAAATTGAAGCACATCCGCTTCCCCGAATGCTGAAATGGTTACGCCATAGTTTTGCATTATCGCTTCCTTTTTTATGTTAATCGTTGCAATGATAGGGTGAATAAATGTAATTAAAATGTATTAGTAATAAAGCTGTTGTTTTAGCTGTTCAGCAGCTTCTACACCGAGTAATTGCGCGACAATCGCCAAGCCAAAATCAAAAGCAGCACCCGGGCCACGACCGGTAATAAACGGTGCATCAATGACAGCAGCAAGATGACGATAATTTACTTCGTTATTTATTAAGTCGGCACGCATTGAAGGGTAGCAAACCGCATTTTTGCCTTTTAATAATCCGACTTTTGCTAAAGCGGTCGGCGCTGCACAAATTGCTGCAACCCATTTTTGCTGCTGTGCAAATTGACGATAAGTGTCAGCTAACGCCGCATATTTTTCGAGATCGACCTGACCGCCCGGCAGCATTACTAAATCGTAACTGTTTAGATCAGTCTGATTCAGTAATTGATCAGCAACCACTTTGACATTATGGGAGGAAGAAACGATCTCGGTGTTATCAATGGAAATGAGATCAGTGTGTAAGCCGGCGCGTCTGAAAAGATCATTCGGCACTAATGCTTCAGATTCTTCAAAACCTTTGGTTAATAAAATAGCAATTTTTTGTGTCATCTTCGTTCTCCTTTTGTTGTGTAATTCTGCCATATTATATGCTTTTTCTTGCAAAATTTTATCATCAGCGTATCATTCACCCCCTATTTTTGTAGTTGGGTTCCCTCACCCCAAAGATTTTCATTGAGATAAAAAGGACACAATATGGTATCAGCTCAAGCGATTTTCGGCGATCGTCAAAAACGCCGTGCATTAATTTTACTTTCATTTTTCCACATTTTTATCATTGCTATCAGCAATTACCTCGTGCAAATTCCATTCACCATCAATTTAGCGTGGTTGGATTTCAGTTTTCATAGCACTTGGGGAACGCTAACCTTTCCATTTATCTTTTTAGCCACTGATTTAACCGTGCGTGTTTTCGGTGCAAAAGAGGCTCGCTGGATTATTTTCTGGGTAATGTTTCCGGCACTGATTGTCAGTTATGTTATCTCTACGCTCTTTTCTGATACGCAATATCAAGGTTTAGCCGCGTTGGCGACGTTTAATCTGTTCGTTTTTCGTATTTCTATCGCCAGTTTTGCCGCGTATGTGTTCGGTCAATTATTGGACGTGTTGGTGTTTAACCGTTTAAGACAGTTAAAAACGTGGTGGATTGCACCGAGCAGTTCGATGATCTTCGGTAGTTTATGCGATACTTTCGCCTTTTTTGCGATCGCTTTCTATCACAGTACAGATGCTTTTATGGCAGAAAACTGGGTAGAGATCGGCTTTGTGGATTATTTATTTAAACTCTTGATTGGTTTGCTCTTTTTTGTGCCGATTTATGGTGTGGTTTTAAAAGCGATTATGCGGAAATTGGCGTTGCTTAATCTTGCGCAAATGCAGCAAGTTCGTGGTTGATGTAAATATCAAAACGGTGATTTTTGGTTGTTTGGCTGAAATGTGGTTTGCATTCTGCCAAATAACCGGCGTAATCGGGGCGTTTCACCACCACCCGATGCGCTAATTTCAATGCTGTTGCCAATAGCTGATCCGCATCTAAATCTGCCCCAACCAAGGATTGGAAAATACGCATCTCTTTCTTGACTAACGCACTTTTGTTTTTGTGAGGAAACATAGGATCAAGATAAACCACATCAAATTTCTCTGTTTCCGGATCAAGTTCTGCTATGGTTTTAACCGGCAACAATTTCATTCGTTGTTGCATAAAATCACCGATTTCCGCGTCCTGATAAGCACGTTGTAAACCATCTTCCAACAATGCAGCCACTACCGGATTGCGCTCCACCAATGACACTTCACAACCAATTGCTGCCAGAACGAAAGCATCGCGCCCTAAACCGGCGGTTGCATCAAGCACTTTTGGCAATTTTCCCTTTTTAACACCGACTGCTTTAGCGACCGCTTCGCCGCGACCGCCACCGAATTTACGTCGATGTGCCATTGTTCCGGCAACGAAATCGACACAAATCGCACCGAGCTTCGCTTCATCCGTTTTATAAAGTGCCAAGCGTTGCGGCTCTAAAACCAACGCGAATGGTGCTTGCGGATCATTTTCTAACTGCCATTTTTCGATCATTTGACGAAATTTTTCATCATCGCCGGATTGATTAATAAGCTGAATCTGCATTATTTCCTCACCAAATAGACACCGCTTTCGATATGGTGCGTGTAAGGAAATTGGTCAAAAAGTGCTGCTTTTTCAATATGATGAGTTTGACTTAAAACGGTTAAATTTTCTGCCAAAGTTTGCGGATTACAGGAAATATAAAGAATATTGTCATATTGTTGCACCATTTTTAAGGTTTCCACATCCAAGCCGGCACGAGGCGGATCAACAAAAATGGTGTTGCATTGATACTGTTTAAGATCAATCCCCTTCAGGCGATAAAATTCGCGCACGCCTTGCAATGCCTGCGTAAACTCTTCTGCCGACATTCGAATAATTTGCAGATTATCAATATGATTGGCAGCGATATTGAATTGTGCTGCCTGTACTGAAGGTTTAGCGATTTCAGTCGCCAACACTTTTCTAAAATGCTGTGCTAAAGCCACTGAAAAATTGCCATTACCACAATAGAGTTCTAACAAATCACCTTCGGCATTTTCTGTGCAGGATAATGCCCATTCAATCATTTGACAGTTAATGCCGGCATTCGGTTGGGTAAAACTGTTTTCAACTTGGCGGTAGATATAATTTTTGCCGTTGATTGGCAACACTTCATCAATAAAATCCTGATCCAAGCAAATTTTCTGTTTATTGGCACGCCCGATAATTTGCACATCAAATTGTTGCTGTTCAAGCTGTTGTTTCAGTTGTTTTGCGGCAGCGATCCAAGTTTCATCCAACTTTTTATGGTAAAGCAGACTGACGATAATTTTATTGCTGACGGTACTGAGATAATCAATCTGGAATAATTGATTACGCAAAATCGGTTGCTGTTTAAGCAATGGCAGTAATGCACTCATCATTGCATTGATTAATGTTGAAGCAATTGGAAATTGATCAATGCGATAACGCCGCTTACTTTGCGGATCAAACATAATGTGATAAAGATCACCGCCATCGTGCCAAACCCGAAATTCAGCACGCATTCGATAATGTTTCAATGCGGAACGATGAACCTTAATCTCACCCTGAAAGAAAGGTTTAAGTAATTGAGTTAGATAATAAATTTTATCTTCTAACTGTTGATTGTAATGTGATTCGGAAAAGTCAGTCTGCATAATATTATCGCTTGAGTCAAAGAATGGGGCGCATTCTAACATAAAAATCAGTATGGACGAAAAAGCACGATCTAAAAATGTAAAGCAGATTATTTTAGAAATTTGACCTACTTCACTATTCTGAAAAATAAACGATAAAAGGCTTGAAAAGCTGATCATACGGCATTATGTTCTTAAACAGGAACAGGATTTTTTCTTGACTGGTAACAGTCTTATTACAATGAGAGGTAAATGTTATGACCCTAAATATTACAAGCAAACAAATGGAAATTACCCCGGCAATTCGTTCCCACATTGAAGAACGTTTGTCAAAATTAGGCAAATGGCAAACCCAGTTAATAAATCCTCATTTTATTTTACAAAAACTGCCAAAAGGATTTGGGGTGGAAGCTATGGTTGGTACACCTTTCGGTAACCTTGTCGCGAAAGCGGAACACGAAGATATGTATGCTGCCATCAATGATGTACAAGAAAAATTAGAACGTCAGCTCAATAAATTGCAGCATAAAGGAGAAGCAAGACGAGCTAGTGAACGTCTAAAAGATTCTTTTAATTAGTTTTATCGTTGAAGTTTAAGGTCTAGCAATTTGCTAGACCTTTTTTATATTCAGTAATTACCATTATTTCAATAATTATTGAAATAATTGAGAGAGAAGTTTATGATAGAAAATATGAATACAAAAACAGCTAGTATACTTTTTGATAGTTTAGCTTCGCCAGTTCGCTTGCGGATTTTTCAAACTCTGATGGAAACAGGTGTAGAAGGAATGATAGCTGGGGATCTGGCTAAAGTACTTAATATTGCACCAAATAATCTTTCTTTCCATTTGAAAAATTTAAGTAAGTCAGGATTAGTTTCGTGTGAAATAAATGGTCGATTTGTTAGATACTATGCAAATTTAGATTTAATGACAGTGCTTATTTCTTTTCTTACTAAGAATTGTTGTTCGAAAAGTGATAGCCACCATCGTTGTGAAGAATTTTGCAAATAAATTGCAAAATTTTTTACTATTTTATTTCAATAATTATTGAAAGGTTGATTTATGGAAACTATTACGATTTATCATAACCCTAATTGTGGGACTTCTAGAAATGTACTAGCTTTAATTCAGCATTTAGGTTTCCCTACAAATATTATCTATTATTTAGATACCCCACCTACTGAAAAAGAATTACGTAATTTATTACAAAAAATGGGGATGACAGCTCGTCAACTATTAAGAGTGAATGTTCCTCCGTATACGGAATTACATTTAGATAGCCTTGATTTAACAGAAGATTTTTTGATTCAAAAAATGGTTGAGTTTCCAATCTTAATTAATCGTCCAATTGTTATTTCTTCAATGGGAGTGAAATTATGTCGCCCATCAGAAATTGTTTTAACAATTTTACCGAAAGCATTGACTCAAGATTTTGTTAAAGAAGATGGCGAAATTATTACAGCGAAAGGAAGATAATTATGGGATTATTTGAACGTTTCTTAAGTGTATGGGTAAGTTTAGCAATTATTTTAGGTGTATTGATAGGGATGATAATACCTGAACAGATAAAGAATATTGCTTTACTTGAAGTAGCACATATTAATATTCCAGTTGCTATTCTAATTTGGCTGATGATCTATCCCATGATGATTCAAATTGATTGGGAGGCAATAAAAGATGTAGGGAAGAAACCACAGGGGCTATTCCTAACTTTAGTGATTAACTGGTTAATTAAACCTTTTTCAATGGCATTAATTGGATGGTTATTTTTTAACTTTGTTTTTGAAAGTTGGGTTGAGCCTCAAGCTGCTAAAGAATACATATCCGGTATGATTTTATTGGGTGTCGCGCCTTGTACTGCAATGGTATTTGTTTGGTCACAATTAGTGAGAGGAAATCCTAATTACACATTAGTACAAGTATCCGTAAATGATATTGTAATGATCTTTGCTTTTGTTCCAATTGCGAATTTTTTACTTGGTATAAATCAGATTGAAATTCCATTAGCCACCTTATTTTATAGTACAGTGCTTTATATCATTTTGCCTCTTGTATTTGGGGTGCTAACAAGAAAGGCTTTATTAGATAAGCAAAAATCGGTAAGTGATTTTTGTCTAAAAATGAAACCTTTTTCTATATTAAGTTTATTACTTACTGTTGTGTTACTGTTTGCATTTCAAGCAGAAGTTATTTTACAACAACCTTTTATTATTATTCTGATTGCGATTCCGTTATTAGTGCAAACTTATGGAATTTTTTTTCTTGGATACTTTTCTGCAAGAATATTGAAGTTGCCTAAAGATATTACTGGACCAGCCTGTTTAATTGGAACGAGTAATTTTTTTGAATTAGCTGTTGCAGTTGCAATTTCATTGTTTGGGTTACATTCAGGCGCTGCATTAGCAACAGTTGTTGGCGTATTAGTCGAAGTACCAGTTATGCTGTCATTGGTTTATTGGCTGAATAGACGATAGAGAAGCAATAGGTAATATTGGAATATAAAAAAACAGCCTATTGCCACTTGGCAATAGGCTTTTTATCAGATTATTTTTTATAGATATAGGTACCGTTGCTTTGGCGAATAAATTTCGCACCGCTAGGTAATTGCAGTTCTGAAACGCGACCACCGTTTACTTTAACGGCAACTTTGTCACCCGGTTTGAAACTGCTTAATGCGTTGCCGGCACCATTTGCTTTTGTCATTGCATTGACATCAGCAATATTTAAATTGTTGTCACGGAATACTTGCATCAAAGAAGTGCCTGCCGGAATAGTTAATGTTTTTGCTTGACTGCCACTTGCAGCTGTTGTGACAGATGATGTAGATTTTGAACTGCTTCTGGCAACAGGTTTGGCATCAACAACCGGCACATTTTTACCGTCAAGAATGGCTTGTGCTTTACGTTGTTCCAATTCTTTCTGTTTCTGCTGTTTTGCTCTGAACTCTTCACGCGCGCGCTGTTCCGCACGGGCTTTAGCTTTTGCAATTAAACGGGCTTGTTCGGCTTCATATGCCTGTTTTTCAATTTTATCAATTTGAGCCTGACTGAGAGCCGGTTTCTGTTCTGCTTTCGGTGCTGGAGCAACCGGAGCCGGTGCAACAGCCGGAGTTTGTGCTTGATTAGTTGCAGCCGCATTGTTTTCATCAGTCGTAATTAGGGTATTATCCACTGCCGGAGTCGGTGCGGTGCTGTTTTGTGCGATAGTTTCCGCAGTAACGGCAGCGTCATTATTGGCTCTAGCTGCATCTGTTACGTTGGCATTGGCATTATCCATTGCTTGCTCTTCGGTTTGCATTGTTGGCACACCTTCATTGTTGGCATTAGCCGCATTCGGATCAATCGGCTGAAATTCAATCGGCAAATTATTATCTTGAGATTGTAGGCTATCTACCGGTTGGCTGCTAGGTTTTAACCAGAGAAATAACACAATGATGATAACCAACACCGCGGCACTGATAAGCAAACGGCGAGAACGTGTCGACAAATTGGCTAACGCTGATGCTTTGTGTGCAGTAACCGGTTCGGCGGCAAATTCGTTGTTTTCTGTATTTTCAACAGCTTGCTCAACTTCTGCTTGCTGGAAAGTTTCTGCTTTTGCCGCTTTTTTGTTAAAGATGCCTTTTAATTTGTCGATAAAAGAGGGGGCAGCTTCAACTGCCGGTCTTTTAGGGGTAATAGGTTCAAATTCATTAAATTCTAAATTTAATTCATTCTGTTTAGCGTCCTGTTGTTCGCTTTGCTGTTCCTTGTCTGTGTTACTCACGGTTATACCTCAAATTTTGGTTAAAAATCATTATTGCAACAATGTTATTGATTCAAAGTGATGAGATAACTTTGAACGATAAAAATTCTTTCTTGGCAGAAAGAAGCGACTGCCGTTTTTCCGTTGGCTATTTTAAAGGAAAAAATAGGCAATGACTAAGGCTAATCACGATTTATCTGAATATTTTTAGCTATACCAGGTTTTACTTTTTTCTCCGGCGATTTCACGTGCCAGTTTCGGCACCAGATAGCCGGAAGATAAGGTGATTAATTGCCGATAAATGGCTAAAGCCCGCTCATCGTCAATCCAAAAATGGCTTGCGCCTTCCACTTTATCCAATAGATGAAGATAGTAAGGCAAAATGCCGGTGGCAAACAGTTTGTCATTTAACGCTTTGAGAATGTGAGCATCATCGTTAATCCCTTTTAACAACACGGATTGATTGAGTAGCGTGACCCCAGCTTGTTTTAATGGTTGCAGCTGCCTACTTAACAGTTCATCGATTTCATTGGCGTGATTAATGTGCAACACCAGCACTTTGTTAAGCGGTGAGTCCGCCAACGATCGACATAATTCGGGGGTAATACGTTGTGGAATGACAACCGGCAAACGAGAGTGAATACGCACCGTTTTAAGGTGCGGAATCTGATTTAACTGCCCAAGTAACCACGCTAATTCACGATCTTTCGCCATTAACGGATCACCGCCGGAAAAGATCACCTCCTCAATTTCGGAATGTTGAGCGATATAATCCAATGCTTTACGCCAATTCGCTTTATTTCCCGGATTATCCTCATAAGGAAAATGACGTCGAAAACAATAACGACAGTTAACAGCGCAGCCCCCCTTTACCATCAGCAGTACACGGTTATGATATTTATGCAATAAATTGGGAATGGTATTATCTTGTTCTTGCAGCGGATCTTTCACAAATCCGGGTGTTTGCAGAAATTCGGCGGCATCGGTCATCACTTGCAAAAAAAGAGGATCGTTGGCATTGCCTTTTTCCATTTTATTTATAAACGGCATTGGCACGCGCATTGCAAATAAACGGCGCGCAGCCAAATGTTGTTGATAGGGTTCGAGCGGTAAATTCAGTAATGTTAAAAGTTGAATCGGATCGGAAACCGCAGTGGCTAAGTATTCAGTCCAATCGGAATCTGCTCCAAATGTGAGGTTTTGCATTATCATATGACGATTTTTTTACCTATGTCTTCCATTAAATGACATTATTTTTATCAAAAACTTCTTAAAAAGTTGAAAATTCAACCGTTAGAGATATATACTTCCAACTTTTCTAAAGTAGCACAATTTTTTGTGAATTGTGCGGTGAATTGAACAGACAATCAAATATTAATGAGGATATTATGGCAAGCTATTCTACCAGCGATTTCAAACCAGGTCTTAAATTTATGCAAGATGGCGAACCTTGTGTAATTGTAGAAAATGAGTTTGTGAAACCGGGGAAAGGACAAGCGTTTACTCGTACTCGTATTCGTAAATTGATTTCAGGCAAAGTGTTGGATGTGAACTTTAAATCAGGTTCAACTGTTGAAGCAGCGGACGTTGTTGATACCAACCTCACTTTCTTATATAAAGATGAAGAGTTCTGGTATTTTATGAACAACGAAACTTTTGAACAACTTGCTGCAGATGCGAAAGCGGTGGGTGATAATGACAAATGGTTGTTGGATCAAGCAGAGTGTATCGTAACTTTATGGAACGGTTCTCCAATCAATGTGACTCCGCCAAACTTTGTTGAGTTGGAAGTGGTTGATACTGATCCGGGCTTGAAAGGCGATACAGCAGGAACAGGCGGTAAACCGGCAACATTAAGCACTGGTGCGGTAGTGCGTGTACCATTATTTATTCAAATCGGTGAAGTTATTCGTGTAGATACTCGTTCTGGCGAGTATGTAGCTCGTGTGAAATAATTAGGTATCAGCAGAATATGTAACGCCCTAAATAAGAGATTATTTAGGGCTTTTTTGTCGTTATAGTTATAGGGGAAAGGCGTGATTGATAATATTTTAGTAGTGAGAAATGATAAGTTAGGTGATTTCGTGTTGGCTTGGCCAGCATTCGCAATGTTAAAGCATTCGATACCATCGGCTAAGATTACTGCTTTAGTTCCTGCATATACGGCTGATTTGGCGAGAGTTTGCCCTTATATTGATGATGTAATTATTGATGCAGGCAAAAAAGGTGATAAGGATGAGCAACACAAAACTCTATCATTGATAAGACAGAAAAGGTTTGATGTGGCAATTGCTTTTTTTTCCGATCGTTATAATGCAGTTTTATTATGGAAATCAAAGATTCCTTATCGTTTAGCACCGGCAACGAAAATCATCCAATTTCTTTATAATAATCGTTTAACACAGCGTCGCTCTAAGTCAGAAAAACCGGAATTTGAGTATAATTTGGATTTAAGTAGATATTTTTTAACTAAACACCGGATCAATGTTATCGAGCCTCATTATCCTTATTTAAAATTTAAGGAAAATATTCTTCAACAACAACGTGATAAGTTAGTACAGATGCTCAATATTTCTCCACAAAAAAAATGGTGTTTTATTCATTCCGGTACGGGCGGTTCAGCGAAAAATCTTACGTTAAATCAATATGCTGAAATAGCAACAACACTCTTAAATAGGTTTGATTGTCAAATTGTATTGACTGCCGGAAAAGGAGAAAGTGAGAAAGCATTGGAATTGCAACAAATGATTAGAGATCGACGTGTTGTTGTATATGATAAAAATGATGGATTGGTTGATTTTGCAAAATCTATTGCTTGTTGTGATCTTTTTATTGCTGGATCAACAGGACCGTTGCATTTGGCTGCCTCTTTAAATAAAGCGATTATTGGGTTTTATCCAAGTAAACGATCTGCTTGTGCTTTGCGATGGAAACCGATTAATGATGAAAGTAAACAATTATTGATTAGTGCGAATCATAAAGAATCGGAAGATACGCAAATGTCAAAAATTAATATTCAAAAAGTGATGATAGAAGCCGTCCCATTTATAGAACGGCAGTGGGCATAATTATTTTTGATCTCTGACCCATAAATCTGCGTATTTAACAAATGTTGAATGCGCAGACAAAATAGCTAAGAGTAATCCTTGCTTTCCATCAAGAAATCCTGCTTTGAGCAAATACATCTTGATAAAGCATCCCAATGCGTGTGAGATTCCTTTATAAAGAGAGGATTTTTTGCCATCATTTTCTTTCTGATCCGCCCAGGCTTTTGCATAATTGGCTGATTTAACTAAATAATGATGAAGATCTTTATAGGTGTAGTGTAATAGATCACCGTTTAGCGTTTCAGTTTTAAACCCTTGAGGAATAACCACTTTTTCGTGAACTAATGAGTCGTTATACTGTGTCTCTTTTGTACGATAAAGTCTAGTCACAAAGTCAGGATACCAGCCGGAATGGCGAATTTCTCTACCGAATACTTCGCTTAGTCGTCCGATTTGATACACTGTTTTTTCTTTATTGTTACGAATCGCTGTTAAAATGCTCTGTTTTAATTCATTGGTTACATATTCATCCGCATCCAGCCATAAAAGATATTCACTTTCAACATAGCTTTGAGCAATTTGGCGTTGTTTACCAAACCCTTTCCATTGAGCGTGAATGAAGATTTTGTCTGTATATTTTTTTGCGATTTCGAGGGTATTGTCTGTGCTACCTGAATCGACTATAACAATTTCATCTACCCAGCCTTTGATACTTTCTAAGCATTTAGATAAATTTTCTGCTTCATTTTTAACGATGATTGCGACTGCAAGACGAGGTGATGGCATAACGATTCCTTATTAAAAAAATGGTCGAAATTTTGGTAAGTGTAACATAATCAAGGAAAAAGATGATAATATTCATATTAGTTGAAATTTTTTAGATACAGAAGAATGCTATTTTTTATTTATAGTGCACTTTTTATTATCGCTTTGCCCTTTATTCTGCTCACTTTTTTGTACAAAAGCCGCAAAGAGATCGGGTATCGTCAACGGTGGCGTGAGCGCTTTGCTTTAACAAAACCTTTGCAAAAACAGAGTGTTGTGATTCACGCCGCTTCAGTTGGTGAGGTGCTGTTGGTTGCGCCGTTAGTGAAACAATTGTTGGCGCAGTTTCCGAATGTGCCGATAACCATTACCACCTTTACGCCGGGCGGATCGGAACGTGTACAGGCTTTGTTTGGCAACCTTGTTCAACATTGTTATCTGCCGTTTGACCTTCCGTTTTTAATGAAACGCTTTTTGCAACAGTTACAACCTCGATGTTTTATTATTGTTGAAACAGAGTTGTGGTTTAATCTGTTGCAACAAATTAAGACTCGTCATATCCCACTGTTTTTAATCAATGCGCGTTTATCAGATAAATCCGCTAAACATTATGCCTATTTACGGCATTCTCTTATGCCGATTTGGCAGGCGTTTACCCATATTGCCGCACAGGATGAATTAAGTGCGGAACGTTATCAACGCTTGGGTGTTGATAAAAACAAAATCAGTTGCAGTGGCAATTTAAAGTTTGATTTGACTGTTTCTGACGAGGAAATTGCTGATGATCGTCAGCAGAAAATGGCAATGTTGCAGCAGCGTCCGGTGTGGATTGCTGCCAGCACCCACGAAGGTGAAGAAACGATGATGTTGCAGGCTCATCAACAATTACTACAACAATACCCGAATTTATTGTTGATTCTTGTGCCACGCCATTCCGCACGTTTTGCCGAAGTGGAAAAATTGTTGCGACAACGGCAATTTTGTTATCAAAAAAGGAGCATTGGAGCACCGATAGATCCACAAACAACAGTATTGTTGGGCGATACAATGGGCGAATTGCTAAAATTATATGCGTTGGCGGATATCGCTGTTGTCGGTGGCAGTTTTATTGTGCGTGGCGGACATAATCCACTTGAGCCGTTGTTGTTTAAACTGCCGGTAATCACCGGGCAATATTTGTTTAATTTTCGACAGATTTATCAAAACTTGCGTGCAGTTGGCGGCGTAATGGTGATCGAAAATAGTGTATCTGCATTGGTTCAGCAGATTAGTGAACTGTTGGCAGAGCCGCAAAAAGCCGAGCAATATGGGCAAAACGGTTATCGCATATTGCAACAGAATCGAGGTGCTTTACAACGCACGCTCACCATTTTATTACCTTATTTAAGCGAGAAAAAATAATGATAACAATGATTTATCCCGGAACATTCGATCCTATCACTAACGGGCATTTGGATATTATCCGCCGAGCAGCAAAACTCTTCCCAAAATTAATTGTGGCGGTGGCAGCTAGCCCGAGTAAAAAACCGATGTTCAGTTTGCAGCAACGGTTAGCCTTCGTCAAAATTGCCACTGCAGAATTAAATAATGTTGAAGTGCTGTCGTTTGATGGTTTATTAGCGCATCTGATTTTAGAACGTAATGTTCAAGGCATTATTCGTGGTGCGAGAACGTCCAGTGATTTCGACTATGAGTTGCAGCTTGCCCATTTAAATCGTTTGTTAACCAATGGTGTTGAAAGTTTATTTTTCCCACCATCAGAAAAGTGGTCTTATGTTTCCTCCACAATGGTGCGTGAAATTTTATTACACGGCGGTGATATTGCAAAATTAGTGCCGGCAGGTGTTTTTACAGCCATTTTGGAAAAATAAAATATTTATCAATAGGTTATGAAAATCTGCCACATTAATTTTTTATTCTTTATAGCCATTTAATAATTGTTGCCAGTTGTTTTCATTAAAATGAATGTGGTAACGTTTAACCTCTTTTTGAAATGAGCGCTGAAGTCGTTGCAGATTTTCTTGTTTCCAGTTGTTGCCGCTTTGAAAATCGCATTTGTCAAAATCAAGCAGCCATAATTTATCTTTTTGATTTTCAAGAGATTGTAGCAAGATATTGTGTGCGTTTAAGTCGCTATGGAACACCTGCTGATCGTGTAATTGTCGAATTAACTTGCCGATATTACGCCATACGTCGTGTTCAAGCGGATGTTTTTGCAAAATAGCCACCAGATCCTGACCGTTTTCAATCAGTTCGATCAAAATGTCTGCTTGATAACAGCATCCGGAGCGAATAACCCTTGCTGCAATAGGTTTAGGAACAGGTAAATTTTTCTGTTTAAGTTGCTGCAGTAAGTTAAATTCTTTAATGCTACGACATTGATTTATTCCGCTAAACAGAAAATGATCTTTCACTAATTTGCCGAACAGTCCGCCACGATAATAATGACGTAAGGCGCAATTTACTCCCCAACGATCTTTAGTGTTTAAAAAATAGGTAATGCCGCGTCCTTTGGCTGAACCTAAAATGGCTTGCTGTGCTTGCCAAAAAACAGGATCGAATAGCGATTGCGGCGAGTCGGTCTGAATATTTTCGGCGAAGAGATAGTAAGTTTTCGACATTTTGCTACCTGTTTTACTGCGGATTTCTGCGTTTTTGATTAAAATAGAGCGCAATTCTAACATATTAAGAGTTAAATCTATGCCGTTATTTTCTCAACCTCCGCAATCTATCTGTATTTTACGTCTTTCTGCTATTGGTGATGTTTGCAATGCTTTGGCGGCAGTACAGCAGATTCAAGCTTATTATCCGCAGACCAAAATTACTTGGGTCATTGGTAAGGTCGAAGCGCAATTATTAAAAAATATCCCTAATATTGAATTTATTATTTTTGATAAAAAACAGGGGTGGCGAGGCGTTTTCGCGTTATGGAAAAGGTTACGTTCGCGTAAATTTGATGCTTTGTTGGATATGCAGGTAGCGATTCGAGCCTCGATTCTCTCTTTAGGAATTAAAGCGAAATATCGAGTCGGTTTTAATGCACAGCGCACAAAAGAGGGGCAAAAATGGTTTATTAATCATCAAGTCGGCGCAGCGAAAGGTTATCACGTGCTGGATGGTTTTTTGAGCTTCGCTGAATATATCGGCGTGCCGATTACGGCACCGCATTGGCAGTTCCCAATTGCGGAGCAAGATCATCGTTATGTGAGCCAATTTATTGATCCGGCTAAAAAAACGGTAGTTATTTCGCCTTGTTCAAGCAAAAAAGAGAAAGATTGGTTGTTAGATCGTTACGCCCAACTGGCGGATATTGCGACAGAAGCAGGCGCACAGGTGATTATCTCGGGATCGCCAAGTGAATATGAGATGAGCAGTGCCGCTGAGATTTGCCGATTATGTCGTTTGCCGGTGGTAAATCTGGCAGGTAAAACCTCTTTACAGCAGCTGGTTGCGCTATTGGCTCAAGCCGATTTGGTTATTTCACCGGATTCCGGGCCGGCACATATGGCGACAATGGTGGGGACAAAAGTGCTTGGATTATATGCTTATCATAATCCACAACGCACCGGACCTTATTACAGCAAAGAAGATGTGGTGTCGGTATATGCGGAGAATGCCTTAAAACAGTATAGTAAGCCGTGGCAAGATTTGCCTTGGGGAACAAAGGTTTACGGTAAAGATTTAATGGCGCAAATTACAGTCGAACGGGTGGCAGAGAAAATGTTGCATCTTTTAGCGTTAAATTAGTTTTTTAACTTGCTTTTTGAGTCAGTTTGAGTACAATTTGCGACCTTACAGTCGTTCCGTTTTTCGTTCCTTGCTTCCGCAGATTGGCGACTGGTCTATAGTCGGAGGCTGATTAACCCGTAAGGAGCAGCAATGCGTCACTACGAAATAGTGTTTATGGTTCACCCAGATCAAAGTGAACAAGTACCAGGGATGATTGAACGCTATACAGGTTCTGTTAAAGAAGCTGGCGGTCAAATTCATCGCTTAGAAGATTGGGGTCGTCGCCAATTGGCTTACCCAATTAACAAACTACACAAAGCACATTATGTGTTAATGAATGTAGAAGCACCGCAAGGAGTCATCGACGAGCTTGAAACAACTTTCCGTTACAACGATGCAATTCTTCGTAACGTAATTATTCGTACTAAGCACGCCGTAACCGAAGCGTCCCCAATGGTTAAAGCAAAAGATGAACGTAAAGCTTTAGCTGATGTTGATAACAACGATTATGAGGATGCTGAAGAGTAATTTGACAATTGAAAATCGTTTTTCGTTGATAGGCACTGTTGTTTCTCAACCAAAACGACATCAAAGCCCGAGTGGAATTCCGCATTGTCAATTTTGGCTTGAACATCGTTCACGGCAACAAGAAGCCGGATTAGCCAGACAAGCGTGGTGTAAAATACCGGTTCAACTTAGCGGCAATCAATTAACAAATCAAACTCAAAGCATTACGGTCGGCAGTAAGGTGTGTGTAGCAGGATTTATCCACTCACACAAAACGAATAATGGGCTTAGCCAATTAGTCTTACACGCTGAGCAAATCGAATTTATAGATTAGGAGAATAGCCATATGGCACGTTATTTCCGTCGTCGTAAGTTCTGCCGTTTCACAGCGGAGAATGTAGTAGAAATCGATTATAAAGATATCGCTACATTAAAGAACTACATTACAGAGAGCGGCAAAATTGTCCCTAGCCGTATTACCGGTACTCGTGCGAAGTACCAACGTCAATTAGCTCGTGCAATCAAACGTGCGCGTTATTTAGCGTTGTTACCGTACACTGACAATCATCAGTAATCAACAAGAGAGGATACGGTAATGCAAGTAATTCTTTTAGATAAAATTGTTCACCTAGGCAATGTTGGTGATCAAGTAAATGTAAAATCTGGTTATGCACGTAACTACTTAATCCCACAAGGAAAAGCAGTTATGGCAACTAAAGCAAACATTGAATATTTTGAAAGCCGTCGTGCTGAATTAGAAGAAAAAGCAGCTAAAGCATTAGCGGCTGCAATGGATCGTGCTGAAAGACTTGAAGCATTAGGTTCAGTAACAATCGCTTCTAAAGCAGGTGATGAAGGACGTTTATTCGGTTCTATCGGTACTCGTGATATCGCTGACGCAATCACTGCAAAAGGTGTTGAAGTGGCGAAAAGCGAAGTGCGTTTACCAAATGGTGCACTACGTACTTTAGGTGAACACGAAGTTCGTTTCCAATTCCACGGTGAAGTATTTGCGTCATTAAACGTAATCATCGTTGCAGAATAATTTTCAAAATATTATTCAGATTAAACCCCGACCAAATGGTTGGGGTTTTATTTTTTATGACTGCCGAATTTTAGCTGGTGGCAAGAAAAATCCTCGCTTTAGTGCGAGGATGTTGGTAGCGATAAATTAAGCGATAGCATTAAAGGCTTGTTCAATATCTGCCAAAATATCTTGTATATTTTCAATTCCGACAGAGATTCGAATCAGACCGGAAGAAATATTAATTTTTTCCAGTTCTTCCTCACTTAATTGGCGATGAGTCGAAGTCGCCGGATGTAATGCACAAGTTCTAATGTCGGCAACGTGTACTTCACGAGAAACCAGTTTTAGCGCATTTAACCATTTTGCAGCGGCTTCTCTACCACCTTTTAATTCAAAGGAGATGACGCCACATAGACCGTTCGGTACATATTTTTGTTTAAGGGCATAATCAGGAGAGCTGGCTAAAGCAGGATAATTGACAGAATTAACTAAAGGTTGTTTTTCCAAATATTGGGCGACTTGTAGTGCATTATTGTAGTGTGCCTGCATACGTAGAGGCAAAGTTTCCATTCCTAAATTGAGTAAGAAACTGTTTTGTGGGGCAGGAGTCGCACCGAGATCACGCATTAGCTGTACTCTTGCTTTTACGATATAAGCGGCAGCACCGAATGTTTCTGTATAAATTAAGCCGTGATAAGAATCATCCGGCTGGGTAAATGCAGGGAACTTGCCGTTATTCCAGTTAAAATTGCCACCATCGATAATGACGCCGCCCATAGCAACGGCGTGGCCATCAAGATATTTAGTGGTGCTGTGAACTACAATGTTGGCACCAAACTCAAAAGGGCGGCAGAAATAAGGTGTAGCGAAAGTATTATCGATAATCAACGGTACTTGTGCTTTTTGTGCTAACTGCGCAAATTTTTCAATATCTAAAATTCTTAATTCCGGGTTAGCAATTGTTTCACCAAAAATAGCTTTGGTATTTGGACGGATTGCTTTTTCAAGTTCAGATAGCGGCTGTGTTTGATCGACAAAAGTCACGCTGATCCCCATTTTTTTGAAAGTATGAGCAAATAGGTTATAAGTACCGCCATAAATAGAGGTAGACGAAATAAAATGATCGCCGGCTTCCAATATATTGAGTAGTGCATAAAAAGTCGCTGCTTGACCGGAGGATGTACATAATGCACCGACACCGCCTTCAAGTGCAGTGAGTTTCTCCTCAGCGGCATTTGTGGTCGGATTAGCTAAACGGGTATAAAAGAAACCGGCTTTTTTCAAATCGAACAGATCACCGATATCTTCTGCGCTGTCATAGGTAAAAGTTGTACTTTGTACAATTGGTTGAACTCTCGGTTCACCGGATTTAGGTTGATAACCTGCGTGTAAACATTGTGTTTCAAATTGCATAAAATTCTCCTCATTGAGATTATTGTTATTTCAATTAGGATTATACGCAGATTATAAAAAATGATAATTGATTTTTAAGATAATGGCGTTTGGGAAAATTTTGGAAGTAATTATTTGAAATGGTGGGTCGTGAAGGATTCGAACCTTCGACCAACGGATTAAAAGTCCGCTGCTCTACCGACTGAGCTAACGACCCGAATTGAATTGTGCTTTATAGTGGTGGGTCATGAAGGGCTCGAACCTTCGACCGACGGATTAAGAGTCCGCTGCTCTACCAACTGAGCTAATAACCCACTTAATCATCTTTTTGATATTGTAAGTGGTGGGTCGTGAAGGATTCGAACCTTCGACCAACGGATTAAAAGTCCGCTGCTCTACCGACTGAGCTAACGACCCAACGTGTCACCACATTGCAACGGGTGCTTATAATACTGATTTTGTGAAACTAATCAATAAAAATTTTTAGTTTTTTCTTTATTTGCTTTAATCAGAAACAATATGATTGAAAAATAATCTAAAAAGAGGAGCTTGAACTAAAAAGTTTTATTCATCATTGATATCTGCAAAATCAGCACGTAATAAAGTAGCTAAATCCGAAGGATTAATTTCAATATCAATGCCACGTTTGCCACCCGATACAAAAATCGTTTCAAATTGTTGTGCAGTTGCGGAAATGATGGTAGGTAGTACTTTTTTCTGCCCTAATGGGCTAATACCGCCGACAAGATATCCTGTGCTTTTTTCTGCAATATGTTTATCCGCCATCTCGATTTTCTTAACGCCTAAGGCTTTTGCACCTTTTTTAAGATTTAAGTTATAAGCAATCGGCACAACCATTACTGCAAGATGTTTTTCATCATTATTAATCGAAACAAGCAATGTTTTGAAGGTTTGTAGCGGAGAGAGATTCAGTTTTTCTACGGCTTCTTGCCCAAAATGGGTGTTGTTGGCATCGTGTTCATATTGGTGAAGGGTAAATGGAATTTTTTTCTTTTTTAGTAGATTGATTGCCGGAGTCATTGAAAACGTTCCCGTGATAATTTTTAATTGTTAAAATAGGTGCATCAGCGTATCACGGAGAAGAAAATGAATTCAAGTTTAAATATTGCTATTGCGGCTGATTTTTCGTTGGCAGAGAAATTAGTAACGATTTTGGAGCAAAGTGCTTTATCCAATTTGTCGATCACAGTTATTGAAGCGGAAAAATTTTCAGAGGAACAGAATATTCGCTTCAACGGCAAATATGTTGAACAGATTGGTTTTGATGATGCCGATTGGGCAGATTATGATTATTTATTATTTGCCGGTTCTTTGCCTCAGGTAACTTATGTGGCAACTGCAGCAGAAGCCGGTTGTATTGTGATTGATGTGTTGGGAATTTGTGCTTATCTAAATGATATTCCGGCGGTTGTTCCGGGAGTGAATAATGAAGCGTTGCAGGCAGTTAGACAGCGCAATATTGTTTCATTGCCTAATCCGCAGATTTCTCAATTGGCATTAGCGTTAAAACCGATTTTACAGCAATATCAGTTAGTTCAGATAATGGTGACTTCTTTATTGCCGATGACGTATAAAGGCGAGGATAAAGTCAGGGAGCTGGTCGGACAAACCGCTCAATTATTAAACGGTATTCCTTTAAACGAAGATCAACAACGGTTAGCCTTTAATGTCAGTCCGATTGATAACCAAGAGGAGAGCATTAAGGATCAACTGTTATTGCAGAAAATTTTACCGGAATTTAACGGCCAATTTATTGAACATAGCATCCAAGCGCCGGTTTTTTACGGTTTAGCTCAAATGATAACGGTTGTCGGCTATGAGTTTAATGAGGTTGATATTCCTTTGGTTTGGCAGCAGGATGATTTATTGCGCTATCACGCCGAACAGTTGATGACGCCGGTTTTAAACGGTGAAATCGAGGAAAATGGCGAAGCGTTGCCGTTATTGCATATCAGCCAAGTTAATACAGAACAGGAGAAATTAAGTTTCTGGTTGGTGAGTGATGAACGCGGTTTTGGTCGGGCAAGATTGGCGATTGAGCTATTACAGCTCTTGCTTGAAAATGATTAAAAAATAGGGCTATCAGTGATAGCCCTCTTATCTCTTTAGAACAACTCTTTCACTTCACCTTTACTATTGATGATTTTATTGCCTTGTTCCGGCACGTAATATTGTGTCGGTTCAGTGCCTTCAATGAAATATTCCATTCTACCACCTGAGTCGGTCAACATCCCGTTTTGCATTGAAATTCGTTTTTGAATCACCCCTTCAGGCATAGGATCTTCACGCACCGGCAACGGTTTTAATGCGTTGGTCATATAATCGACCCAAGCTGGCATTGCTGATTTACCGCCGGATTCGCCACGCCCTAAGTCAAATTTATTGTCATCAAAACCGATATAAACGGAAGTGACTAAATCTGCACCAAAACCGACATACCAAGCCACTTTTGAGTTATTTGTGGTACCGGTTTTTCCGCCGATATCCGGACGACCAATTGATTTTGCCCGCCAACTGGTACCAACCCAACCGCCGCCGGGCTCGCCGTAAATGCCGGAATTTAACGCACTGCGAATTAAAAAGGTTAATTTTCCGCTTAATACACGAGGTGCATATTCTGTTTGCGCAGTGTTGTCATTAGATTCATTTTTACCCAATAAACTCGGTGCATTTTCTAATTGCACATTGTTGGTATTTAATTCCGGCACATCCGGAACGGCTTCGCTATTATCTTCATCAACAGAAAGGTTAGAGAGTGAAGTATCGATCGGTGTATCTTCCGTTGCTGAGTTATCCACTTTAGCAGAGAGAAAATCGATTGGTTTAACGTCACCATAAATGACCGGAATTTGTTTATCACTACATTGGAAACAGGCAATTTTCGGTTTTGCTGCAAAGATCTCCTGACCATTATTGTCTTTAATCGATTGGATTAAATAAGGATCGATTAAGAAACCGCCGTTATCAAAGACCGCATAACCGCGCGCCATTTCTAAAGGTGTGAAAGAGGCAGCACCAAGTGCCAACGCTTCGGTAGCAGCATACTGATTTTTTTGAAAACCGAAACGTTGCAAATAATCGGCAATGTAATCAATACCGACCATATTCACGGCGCGTACCATCATCACATTTTTCGATAAGCCTAAACCGACACGCAAACGCAACGGGCCATTAAAGACGTTAGGCGAGTTTTTCGGCTGCCAAGGCGCTTGTCCCGCTTTGCGTAAGGTAATAGGCGCATCGTTTAAAATGGTTGCCAAAGTCAATCCTTTGTCCAACGCAGCGGCATAGATAAAGGGCTTGATTGAAGAGCCGACTTGTACCATCGATTGAGTGGCGCGATTAAACTTGCTGAGTGCAAAACTAAAACCGCCGACCATTGCCTCGATAGCACCATTGTCACTGTTTAAAGAAACCATTCCGGAATTCGCTAAAGGAATTTGACGTAATACCCATTGCTGTTTGTTGTTTTGCATTAGCCAAATCATATCGCCGCTATGCAGAATTTTATTGAGCGATCCTGCCCACTTAACGGCATTTTGATCCAATGTGATGTTTTCACCGTTAGCGAGTAAAACCTGTGCTTTATTGTTTTTCACTTCTAAAACTGCCGCAGGTTGTAACGGCTCTACATTCGGTTGCTTATTCAAAAAGCCGATAATACGCTCTTTATCCCACGCTGTTTCGTTTGCTTTCCATAAGGTTGCATTTTTGCGATAACCGTGTCGCATATCATAAGCAAGAAGATTATCTCGCAACGCATTTTGAGCATTTAGCTGATCTTGTGAATTAATAGTGGTAAATACTTGATATCCTTTAGTATAAGCCTGTTCTTCGCCATATAATTTCACCATTTCTTGACGTACGGCTTCCACCACATAATCTGCGTGCAATTCGAGTTTGGAACCGTGATAGTTGGCGACAATCGGTTCATTGAGTGCCTGCTGATATTGCTCTTCAGTGATATATTTTTCATCCAACATTCTCGCCAACACGACGTTTCTACGTTCAGTTGCCCGTTTTAAGGAGTAAAGTGGATTCATTGTTGATGGCGCTTTAGGCAAGCCGGCAAGCACTGCCATTTCGCTAAGCGTAAGTTGATCTAAGCTCTTGCCGAAATAGGTTTGCGCCGCAGCAGCAACACCATAAGCACGATAACCTAAATAAATTTTGTTGAGATAGAGTTCTAAAATTTCATCTTTGCTGAGATTATTTTCAATATCTATAGCCAGTACAGCCTCTTTGATTTTACGGATTAATTTTTTTTCCGGCGTAAGAAAAAAGTTTCGTGCCACTTGCTGGGTAATGGTACTTGCCCCTTGAGAAGCTCCGCCGGAAGTGATGGCTACTTTAAGCGCACGTGCAATTCCTATAGGGTCTAAGCCGTGATGTTCATAGAAACGACTATCTTCGGTAGCGATAACCGCATTGATCATCTGTTGAGGAATTTTATCCAGCGTTACCGGAATGCGGCGTTGTTCACCGATTTCGCCAATCAGTTTGCCGTCAGCAGTAAAAATTTGCATAGGTTGTTGTAATTCAACATTTTTTAATTCGCTGACATCAGGAAGCTGTGATTTGATGTGAAAGTAGAATAAGCCGCAAGCAACGCAGCCCAGTACAAATACAGTCAAAATGGAACTAAATATTAATTTTGCGATCTTCATCGAAAAATGACTCTCTGTATTGATGTGATATAAGTGAAAAAAAGTAAATTGAGCTTATGTTTGTAAAATTGGATGTTGATTATACGATGAAAGTTCCTTTTGCTCCACGAAAAAAAGTATCCTCAAAATTGGTTAAAGTCGGAATCATTTTTATAGATAATTGTTTTTTCTACTCTTTTTTTAAGCAAGATGGTGAACTTGTGTGTGGGAAAGTTGAAGATCGTATGCAGTTGGAGAAACAGCTTTCCCAACAGTTCCAACTTGCAGCGAAACATTTACTTTATATTTCCGTGTTGCCGATACATTTAGTTTGGCATAAGCGTTATCTCTGCCCGCAAGCCTTAACGCAATACGAGGTTGCGCAGCAGGTTTATTCAATGTTGGAGAATGACGTACCTAACGACGGAATGCCGATCTGGTTTGATTATGTGTATCAAGGACAACAGATAGATCTTTATGTGGTTAAACAAAAAAATGCAGAAGCGGAACTGGCTAAGTATCGACAATTTGATCTGAATATTTTGGATGTATTGCCTAGAGTGTTGTTGAGGGCATTTTATTATGAAATTCAACCGGATAAGACAGAAACATTGTTATATTGTTATTGCGCCGAGCAGACGATATTTATCCTGTATTCATCGTTAAAAACAGAAATCGTGGTCAGTCAATCTTCGTTGGCTCAGAGTTGGAGCCGTTTTCAGGAACGTTTTGCTAATCGCTTTTCCAAAATGGTGATTTATCAAGAACAGTCCGAAGAGCGTGATTTATCTCAACTTGGATTGCCGGAAAACCATATCCTATTGGAAGCAAAAGCACAGTATGCGTTTTTAAGTTTAGGGTGCGCATTATGGGGGGAAGGTATCGGTGCAAAATGAGATTAATTTATTGGATTGGCGTTCTCCATTGTATCGGCAAAGATTACGCCGACTTGCCCTAGCAGCCCTATTGTTGATTATTTTGTCAGCAACGATTTGGTATTTTAGTTTGCAATATGAACGGCAACAGCGGCTTGCGTTGAATCAATTAAACAGTTCATATCAGGAATTAAGTCAACAATTACAACAAATCGAAAACAAACAGTTACATCAGCGAAAAATACTCAGTAATCAGGTCAAACTAGGGAAGTTGTCATTGGATGATATCAACTTTTTTATGACAAATTTGTCGCATTTACCACTTAACGGTGCGTTGTTAAATTTGGTACGAATTGAGATTAACCCTTTTAGTCAAGAACAGCGGAACAACACTGTTTTTATGTTAAGCGGAGAAAAAATAGAGCAGCAATCATTTTATGCATTGCAACAATATCTGCTTGCAAAGTGGCTTTATCCGATAACTTTTTTAACCAATGAATTGACACCGGATGAACAGAAGTTATATCGCTTCAAATTGGATTTTAGTAAAAGCAAGGAGGAGTGATGGAACTTGGTACGAAATATCCAAAAGGTGTGTATTGGTATTGCTTAAATTTGCCTCATTATTGGTTAGCTTGCGGATGGCTGTTTCTTTTTATTGTTATTTGCGCTTATCCGTTGTGGCAAAGTTGGCAACGTTCACAGCAGATAGCCGATTTTTCACAGCAAATGACCGATTTACGTTTAAAAACAGCTCAACAACAGCAGATACTTTCTTTCTTGCAAAAACGTGTGAGCGAGCGTTTAAGTTCTAAACAGAATACGCAGAAATTATCCGATCTTCATCAGCAATTATCGCAATTTGCTGCCGATATGGGCGATCTTCGTTTTGAAATGCAAGTTAATAATAATGAAACGGTGAAAGTAGAATTGCAAATTTATATGGAATTTCAACAATTTATTATGAATCTTGATTTGTTGTTTCAGTCTATTTTAGCGGAATGGGCAGTTTCTTCAGTGAAGCTGGAACGTGATCCGATGTTACCGCGTGTATTACATATTTCTATTCAGTTATTTGCAGAGGAGTTCCATTAATGAAGAAAGGCATAATACTGGTGGTTTGTATGATGATTTCCTTGAGCGGTTGGAGCAAAAAAGTGATATTAGATCCTTTTTTTGCGGAAGAGGCGAATATAATGCCTGACTTAATAGAGGATAAAAATTTGGCTGCGACAGATGAATTTGAAGCAATTGCTGTGAAATATATACAAGTGAATGAATTGTATAAAATTTTTAATGAAAACGGTAATGGGCTTTTGTCCGGCTTGAGCGGATTTAGTGTCGAACCGAGCAACAATTTATTGTTGGTGAAAGGGGATAAGCAACAGATACAAAAATTTAAACAGTTAATTTCTCAACTGGATAAACCGGGTAAGCAGATTGCCATAGAAGCACGCATAGTGACGATTAATAATGAAAGTTTAAATGAGCTTGGCGTTCGTTGGGGAATGTTCAGTGATGCGGATAATTTTCACAAAGTGGCAGCTAAATTTGATAGTTTTGGTTTAGAAAATTTAAGTTCTCACTTAAATGTTAATTTTTCCACGAGTTCGGAGGCTGCATCTATTGCATTACAGGTGGCAAAAATTCACGGGCGGTTGCTGGATTTAGAGTTAAAAGCGTTGGAACAGGAAAATAATGTGGAAATTATTGCCAGTCCACATTTATTGACATCTAACCAAAGAAAGGCGTCGATTAAGCAAGGTTCTGAAATTCCTTATGTTATCGAAGATGATACAGAACGCAGCAGCCGTACTCATATTGAATTTAAAGAGGCAGTATTGGGTTTGGAAGTGACCCCACAAGTGCTGCATCAAGGCGTGATCTCACTGGATTTGGTGGTAACGCAGAATTCAGCAGGTGCGAGTATTCCTTATGGTGCCGGGCAAGTGGTAACGATTGATAAACAGGAAGTGCAATCGCAAGTGTTGGTGAGAGATGGAGAAACGGTGGTGTTAGGCGGTATTTTTCACGATCTGATCGGAAAAGGTGAAAATAAAGTGCCGTTGTTGGGGGATATTCCCGGATTAGGTAAGTTATTCAGTAGCAAATCGGAGCGTCATCAGAAGCGTGAGCTGGTGATTTTTATTACACCAAGAATTATTCATAATTCTCAAGAAACGATAGAAAATTATCAAAAGCGTAAACAGGATTTTATGAAAAGCCTTTAGGGGTTGAAAGCCCACCGCGCAATAGCATTGGGATGATTTAATTTTGGGGTGTTTAAATGAGAGCAGTTAATGCGGTAATACCTTATCTGTTGTTCTGTGAATAGAAACAAAAATACAAGGAAACAATCTTCGATAAAAATACAATGCAAGGTTGAAATATAATCCCATTTCTTGAGATAATATTGAGCTATCTCAATAAACATTCGAGGTCTAGGGGATCTTTTGAGTGTTGTAATTATGAAGAATACTTCGGTATTCTTTTTCTTTTGTAATAAAAACAACATTGTGTGTGAGTGTTACAATATTCAAAGATCAAACTATTCATAATTTTTAAACCTTAAGAACGATAAAAATGGCGGAAAAAAGAAATATTTTTTTAATTGGCCCGATGGGAGCAGGGAAAAGTACGATTGGTCGTCAACTTGCTCAACTGCTAAGTATGGATTTTGTGGATTCTGATACCGAAATTGAACAGCGAGCCGGTGCTGATATCGGTTGGATTTTTGATGTTGAGGGCGAAGAAGGGTTCAGAAAAAGAGAAGAACGCATCATTAATGAATTGACTCAACGTCAAGGCATTGTTTTATCGACCGGCGGCGGTGCGGTGATGTCAAAAGAAAACCGCAACCATCTTTCAGCGCGTGGAATTGTGATTTATTTAGAAACCACAGTGGAAAAACAACATCAACGCACTTTGCGTGATAAAAAACGTCCTCTATTACAGGGGGTGGAAGATCCGCGTAAAGTATTGGAAGATTTGGCTAAAATTCGTACGCCGTTGTATGAAGAAATTGCAGACATTACACTGCAAACAGATGATCAAAGTGCTAAATTAATGGCAAATAATATCATCGATTTATTAGAAAATTTTGCGGGCTAATCAATAGCTTGCAGCTTGAATAAGGATAGAAAAATGGTCAATGTATATGTAGAACTTAAAGAGCGTCGTTATCCGATTGCGATTGGTAGTGGATTATTATCTGATCCTAGCCATTATTCTCCTTTGAAAGCAGGCGATAAGGTAATGATTGTCAGCAATCCGACAGTCGCAAAATTTTATTTGAGTACGGTGAAAAAGGCGTTGCAACAGCTAGGGTGCGTAGTTGATGAAGTGCTATTAAATGATGGTGAGCAGTATAAAACATTGGCATCTTTAAATCAGATTTTCACGGCTTTGTTGGAAGCAAAACACGGTCGTGATACTACCATATTAGCGCTAGGCGGCGGCGTGATTGGTGATATTGCCGGTTATGCAGCAGCGTCGTATCAACGCGGTGTTCGTTTTATTCAAGTTCCAACCACGCTATTGGCGCAGGTGGATTCTTCTGTCGGTGGTAAAACAGCGGTCAATCACGAGCTCGGTAAAAATATGATTGGTGCATTTTATCAACCAAGTAAAGTTATTATTGATACTGATACATTGCGCACTTTGCCGAGCAGAGAAGTGAGTGCCGGCTTGGCAGAAGTGATTAAATATGGTGCGATTCTGGATTATGATTTCTTTGTCTGGTTGGAGCAGCATATTGATGAATTAATGCAGTTGCAGCCGAGTGCTTTGCAGTACTGTATTCAACGTTGCTGCGAGTTAAAGGCGTTAACCGTAGCAAAAGATGAAACAGAGCAAGGTGAAAGAGCATTACTTAATTTAGGTCATACTTTTGGGCACGCGATTGAAACTCACCTTGGTTATGGTAAATGGCTTCACGGTGAAGCCGTTGCTGCCGGAATGATGATGGCGGCATATCTTTCTCATCATTTGGGCGATCTTTCCGCCGGTGATATTTCACGTTTACAACATTTGTTGCAGCAGGCTGATTTGCCGGTATACTCTCCGGAAGAAATGACGGCAGATGACTATTTGCCGCATATGATGCGTGACAAAAAAGTGTTGGCAGGCAAACTTCGTCTGATTTTATTAAAATCACTGGGAAGTGCTTATGTCACATCGGATGTGGATAAAGCACTGGTGTTGCAATCAATTCAAGACTGCATTAAACCGCATTAATTTATGTCGTCAAAGATAATGATGCCGAAATACCGCTCTTTTCTGAAATGGGCAGGTGGTAAATATCGCGTTATTGATGATATTAAGCGTCTTTATCCGAAAGGAAAGACGCAATTAATCGAACCTTTTGTCGGGGCAGGAACCGTCTTTTTAAATAGTGATTTTGATCATTATTTACTGGCGGATATTAATCCCGATTTGATCAATCTCTTCAATATTGTGAAGGCGGACGTTAATACTTATATCAAAGAGAGTCGTTCGCTTTTTATACATCCTGAAGCAAATACGGCAACACGTTATTACCAATTAAGAGCACTCTTTAATCAGAGCGATGATCGCTGGTTACGAGCAATAATTTTTCTTTATTTAAATCGTTTTGGTTTTAACGGTCTATGTCGTTATAACAGCGAAAATGAGTTCAATGTGCCCTTTGGCAGTTATAGTCAGCACTATTTTCCGGAAAAGGAATTGCACTATTTTGCAGAAAAAGCGCAGAAAGCAGAGTTTATCTGTGCCTCTTTTCAGCAAACATTTGCCGCCGCAAGTGAGAACAGTGTGATCTACTGCGATCCGCCTTATGCGCCGATAAAGCAGGAGAGCAATTTTACCCGTTATGCCGGCAATGATTTCGGTTTAACCCAGCAGCAAGAGTTGGCTGAGTTATCCAAACAGACCGCCCAGCAGCATAATGCACTGGTGATGATCTCTAATCACGATACCGTTTTTACGCGTCGTATTTATCAAGGTGCAAGGTTTAAGCGCGTTAATGTGCAGCGCTCGATCAGCCATTCCGGAGAAAAACGCATTAAGGTGAAAGAGCTGATTGCCGTTTTTGAAAAGCAAAACTTGCAAAAATGGCAAGCTAAACAGCAGATGAGAGCGGCATTGTCGGAATCACCTTAAATTCGAGTTGTTTGATATCGGGGTAAAGCGTGTTGATGCTACGGAGCAGTTGAGCCTGTTGAAGCAGTAGTGCTTGTCGTACACTGCCGTTGGCAACGTGAAATAAAATTTTTTCTTCATTGTATTGAGCAATACGAAGTTGCCCACGGAATTGTGTTGGAATGCATTGCTCAATATTGCGATAAAATTGTTGCCGTTTTTGTTGTTGTGCCAACAAACCGGAAAGCGAAGAACGTTGTAAAATTTCATTCACATTCAATGTTTTTTGATTTCTGATCTGTTTCTTGTCATTTAATGGCATTTCCGTCCCTTCCGTTAGTGAATTTTATGCTATTATAGCGCAACTATTTTATAATTTTTCCCGTTTTAACCAGTTTTATTAGGCATTGCAGTGAATTACCTTTTCTCATTGAAAATCGGAAAAAAAACAGTCTGGCATCGCTTGATTTTAAGCTTGCTGACGTTACTGTTTTTGCCGATGCACAGCGAACAGCCTAATAATCCGGTTACACCATTGCAGCCGGAGGCAAATCAATCTGTTATCGGCATTGAATTGCAACAGCTTAATCTGCAGTTTGTCGCATTAAAAAAACAGTTGCAACAAAGCGAAGTTGTGCGGCAAAAAAGCAGAATGCAACCGGTTCAATATTCGCTGGTGCAGAATCGTCCTCAACAGCTCAATCGTTACCAAATTCTTATCCGTGCTGGGCCTAAATTCATTGTTTGATTTATGTAGGCACCGATGAAGAGTCACCGGTAGAGTATTTATTCTATTTTGAAAAAGAAATTATTATGTTATCAGCTATTGCAAGAAAACTTTTTGGAAGTCGTAATGACCGTATTTTGCGCCGCTTAAATAAGCGTGTGAATTTAATCAATAAATTAGAACCTGAATTTGAAGCGCTTTCCGATGAACAGTTAAAAGCGAAAACCGCAGAGTTTCGTGATCGTTTGGAAAAAGGCGAAACTTTGGAACAATTGCTGCCGGAAGCGTTTGCTACTGTGCGTGAAGCGAGTAAACGTGTTTTGGGTTTGCGTCCGTTTGATGTACAGCTCATCGGCGGAATGGTGTTGAATAATCGCTGTATTGCAGAAATGCGTACCGGGGAAGGTAAAACGTTAACCGCAACGCTGCCTTGTTACCTCAATGCTTTAACCGGCAAAGGCGTACACGTAGTAACCGTTAACGATTACCTCGCGCGCCGTGATGCGGAAACTAACCGTCCGCTGTTTGAATTTTTAGGAATGACAGTGGCAGTGAATGTGCCCGGTTTATTGCCTGAAGAGAAACGTGCGGCTTATGCTGCGGATATTACTTACGCCACCAACAGTGAATTAGGTTTCGATTATCTAAGAGATAACCTTGCTCATACGATGCACGAGCGTTTTCAACGTCCGTTATATTATGCGTTGGTCGATGAAGTTGACTCAATTTTGATTGATGAAGCGCGTACACCATTGATTATTTCCGGACAGGCGGAAGACAGTTCCGATCTCTATATCGCGATCAATAAATTAATCCCTCAATTAATTAAACAGGATAAAGAGGATAGCGATGAGTACCAAGGCGATGGTGATTTTACCGTTGATTTGAAAAATAAACAGGCCTATTTGACTGAACGTGGTCAGATTAAGATCGAGAAGTTATTGGTACAGGCCGGTTTGATGAAAGAGGATGAGTCGCTCTACTCCCCTTCAAAAATTACCCTTTTGCATCACGTTTACGCCGCGTTGCGTGCGCACGCTTTATTTGAGCGAGATGTGGATTATATTGTGAAAGACGGCGAGGTGATTATTGTTGATGAACACACCGGTCGTACAATGGCAGGACGCCGTTGGTCTGATGGTTTACACCAAGCCATTGAAGCGAAAGAAGGGGTTCAGATTCAAAGTGAAAATCAAACCGTTGCTTCCATTACGTACCAAAACTACTTCCGTTTATATGAAAAATTGGCAGGAATGACTGGGACAGCCGATACCGAAGCCTTTGAATTCCAACAAATTTATGGCTTGGAAACCATTGTTATTCCAACCAATAAACCAATGATTCGTGATGATAGAACAGATTTAATGTTCAAAACGGAAGCGGATAAATTCCAAGCCATTGTGGAAGATATTAAAGATTGTGTCGCACGCCAACAACCTGTTTTGGTCGGGACAGTATCTATCGAAAAATCAGAATTGTTATCTGATATTTTGAAAAAAGAGGGCATTAAACATAATGTGTTGAATGCGAAATTCCACGCCCAAGAAGCGGAAATTGTGGCGGATGCCGGTTATCCGGGCGCGGTGACTATTGCTACTAATATGGCAGGTCGTGGTACCGATATTGTGTTAGGCGGTAACTGGAAAGCGGAAGTGGCAAAATTGGAAAATCCGACTGAAGAACAGATCGAAGCGATTAAAAAAGCGTGGCAGGAACGTCACGATATTGTGATGAAAGCGGGTGGTTTGCATATTATTGGTACGGAACGCCACGAATCTCGTCGAATTGACAACCAGTTGCGCGGTCGTTCCGGACGACAAGGCGATCCGGGTTCTTCTCGTTTCTATCTCTCTTTGGATGATGCATTAATGCGGATTTACTTGAATGAAGGTAAGTTGAACTTAATGCGCAAAGCATTTTCCGAACCGGGTGAGGCGATGGAATCTAAAATGTTGACCAAAGTGATTGCTTCTGCCCAAGCAAAAGTGGAAGCGCATAACTTTGACGGACGTAAAAATCTGCTTGAGTTTGATGATGTTGCCAACGATCAACGCCACGCCATTTATGCACAGCGTAATGAATTGTTGGAAAATGATGATATTTCCGAAACGATTGATGTGATTCGTGAAGATGTTTTCAATCACGTTATCGATCAATATATTCCACCGCAATCTTTGGAAGAGCTGTGGGATGTAGAAGGGTTGGAAAAACGTTTGAAAGCTGATTTCAATATGGATTTACCAATCTCGAAATGGTTGGATGAAGATCACAATCTGCACGAAGAGACTTTACGTGAACGCATTATTCAAATTGCAGTGGACGAGTATAAAAATAAAGAATCGTTGGTCGGCGCAGAAACGATGCGCAATTTTGAGAAAGGCGTAATGTTACAAACCCTAGATGAACTATGGAAAGAACATCTTGCCGCAATGGACTATTTGCGTAAGAGCATTCATTTACGCGGTTATGCACAAAAAGATCCGAAACAGGAATACAAGAAAGAATCTTTCCAAATGTTTACGGAAATGTTGGAAACATTGAAGTTTAATGTGGTTAGCATTTTGACCAAAGTTCAGGTACGTACTCAAGAGGAAATTGAGGCGGCTGAAAAAGCCAGAATGGATGCTGCGCAGCGTGCTGCCGAACAGGCACATATTCAGTATCACAGTGGCGAGGATGCGGCAGAGAACAGTACAGCCGGAGATGAGGATTTTTCTCATCCAAAACGTAAAATCGGCAGAAATGAACCTTGCCCTTGCGGTTCGGGCAAAAAATATAAACATTGTCACGGACGTATCCAGTAAATAATTGTGAGGCTTCACTTAGCGTGAAGCCTTATTCTTATAAGAGGTAATTGAATGTGAAGAAGCCATTGGTAAAAGTGTCGGCAGGCATTATTCGTAATGAATTCAAACAGATCTATTTAACTCAACGATTAGAGGGAAAGGATTTTGCGCAGTCTTGGGAGTTCCCCGGCGGTAAAGTGGATAAAGGTGAAACACCGGAACAGGCATTAAAACGAGAACTGGAAGAGGAAATCGGTATTTTTGTATTGCACGCAAAATTATACGAGCATTTCGAGTTTGAGTATCCGAGTAAAAGAATTTCGTTCTATTTCTATTTAGTGGATGAATGGGTTGGCGAGCCTTTTGGTCGGGAAGGGCAAGAGGGTTTTTGGTTGGAACAGAAAGAGTTGGATGTCGGGCAATTCCCGCCGGCAAATGTGAAAATTATTCAACAATTGTTGGCTGAAACAGAAGCTGATTAGGCGGCAAGTTTTACGGTAAGTTGTTGTAATGCTTGCCAACTGTTTTCATCACCCTGTTGTTTGATTGCTTTTTCGATGACAGTTAAATGCTGAATAGCATCGTATAAGCGATGGTAATTTAAGCGTTGGATAGCGGCACTATAAAGCGGTCGTCTATTCTTCCAAATTTTGTATTGATCAAATTTTTGACGCAACAACTGCGAATTGAGCATTTGTTGCGTATTTTCAATTTTTATCTTGTCATCACTACCAAGTCGTAATAACAGCAGTAATTCTTTTTGTAAAATACGTAACAATACTACCGGCTGAACATCGCCTTCGTTTTGTAGCTGTTCTAAAATGCGGACACAGCGATATTTTTTGCCTTGTAAAATGGCATCAATCCATTGAAACGGCGTAAAAACAGCAGATTGTTCAATACATTGCCCGGCATTTATTAGCGTAATTTTTTGTTGCGGATAAAGCAGTTGCATTAGCTGTAGCGTCTGTTTTAATGCTGCTAAATTATTTTCATAATTGTAAGCGAGCAGCTCGACGGCTTCGTTATCAATGCTTAATTCCATCATCTTAGCGCGTTGCTGAATCCATTGCGGCAACTGTTCCAAAGTGGGTGTTTGGCAATTAATCTGCAATGTTTTGATCTGTTCTAATGTTTTGAACCACGCTTGCTTTTCAATGGTAGTGGTCAGTTTTGCGATTTGAAAAATAGCGATGATGTCGGAATGCAACAAAGAAACTAGCTGTTGTAATTGCTGTTGTAACTGGGCGTTAATATTATCTGGCAAAGTGAAAAGGAAAATCTGTTGTTGTGAAAATAAACCGAAAGTTTGTAGATCGGTAAAGAGTGTTGCCCAATCAGTATTACTATCGATAACGATTTCCTGTTTTTGTGTTGCGCCTTGCTGTTTGCCGAATTGAAAAAGGTGATATTTGCTTTCTTCAATCAATAGTGGATCTTGCCCAACCAACAAATATGCAGGATAGGTTTTTTGTTGCAATGTGTGGACAAGTTGGTTGGCAAAGATCCGTATTATCATAATTGAGATTAGTATTGTTGTTGGATACTGATCATTTTGATTAAAATTTGTTGTGCCGCCTGCTTGTACATATCATTACGGATTAGTTGCTGTTCCGCATTTTTTGCTAATGCGGCACGAGAGTTGTCAAAAAATGTACGCGAAACTTGCACTTCTATTGGATATTGCTTTTTATCCGGCATTTGCAAAGATGCACTTACGGATAAAGAAAGTAAGGATTCCGCTTCACGGCCTTGTTTAAAGACAGACACCACTTCATCACTGCTGGTAGAACCGTTTAATTTTAATGTCGGAACATTTCCTTCTTCAACCAAAGTAACACCGTGGGTACGCAATTCTTTGCGCATTGCAATGGCAATATCGCTGTATTTGTCGCCACTGCTGAGTTTGACTTCTTTAAAAAGTTTTTGTGAAAGTTGGTCATTAGCAAAGTGGAAACCGCAAGAAGAGAGTAACAATGTCGCAGACAAGGCGAAAATATATTTTAGTTTATGCATCAAAATCTCCTTATTCATTGACATCTTAATAATCGTTGCAAGTGAGGTTAAATAATAACTTCCAACTAAAGTATTAAGATTACTGTAATGTGCCACCGCCGTTTAATGCGGTGGCACGTTGATGATTGCTTTTATTTAGCAACGAAACTGAGCAATTTGCCAGGCACATAAATCACTTTAACGATATTTAAACCGTCTAAGTGTTTTTGTACATTTTCATCCGCCATTGCTGCAGTTTTGATCTCTTCTTCGGAAGCACTTGCCGCAACAGTGATTTTTCCGCGAACTTTACCATTAACCTGAACTACAACCAATTTTTCTTCATCGACCATCGCCTGCTGATCGGCAACAACCCACGGCGCAAAATCAATATCATCTTGATTGCCGAGATCTTGCCATAATTGGAAGCAGATATGCGGCGTGATTGGATAAAGCATCTTAATCACCGCATTTAACGCCTCTTTCATTACCGCACGATCTTGCTCTTGCACCAATGGTGCTTTAGTGAGTTTATTCATTAACTCCATAATGGCAGCAATGGCGGTGTTGAAAGTTTGACGACGACCAATATCATCGCTCACTTTAGCAATGGTTTTATGTAGATCACGACGTAATGCTTTTTGATCAGCGCTTAACGCTTTCGGATCAAGTTCAACAGTGGCCGGCTGTTGTAAATAATCATAAGTTAATTTCCACAAACGGCGTAAGAAGCGGTTAGCGCCTTCGACTCCGGATTCTTGCCATTCCAAAGTCATTTCTGCCGGAGAGGCAAACATCATAAATAGACGAACCGTATCCGCGCCATATTTTTCGACCATTTCTTGCGGATCGATACCGTTATTTTTCGATTTCGACATTTTGGTCATACCGGCGTGAACCAATTCGTGACCTTCAGGATCAACCGCTTTGATAATACGACCTTTTTCATCGCGAGTAATAGTCACTTTGGTTGGTGATACCCAAATACGTTCGTTTGTTTCTGAAGTGTAATAGAAGGCATCCGCCAACACCATTCCTTGACATAAAAGTTTAGTTGCAGGTTCATCACAAGCAAGTAAACCGGCATCACGCAATAATTTATGATAGAAGCGGAAATAAAGCAGGTGCATTGTGGCGTGTTCAATTCCACCAATATATTGATCCACCGGCAACCAATAATTCGCTTCTTCGCTGTTTAACATACCTTGTTGATATTGTGGGCAAGTATAACGAGCATAATACCAAGATGACTCCATAAAGGTGTCGAAAGTATCGGTTTCACGCAACGCAGGTTGACCGTTGTAAGTGGTCTTTGCCCAATTCGGATCGGCTTTAATCGGACTTTGCACTCCGTCCATTACCACATCTTCCGGCAACTCGACCGGCAAATCTGCTAGTGGCACCGGCACAACATCACCGTTTTCTAAGGTGAGCATCGGGATTGGTGTTCCCCAATAGCGTTGGCGAGAAACCCCCCAATCGCGTAAACGATAGTTCACTTGGCGTTTACCCACGCCCATCGCTTCCAATTTATCGGCAATGCCATTAAAAGCCTGTTCAAAATCTAAGCCATTGAATTCAGCGGAATTAATGGCAACACCGTGTTCAGTGTATGCGGCTTTGGATAGATCCAATTCTGAACCGTCAAGCGGTGCAATCACCGGTTTTAACGGTAAATGATATTTTTGCGCAAATTCATAGTCGCGTTGATCGTGTGCCGGCACAGCCATCACCGCACCGGTACCGTAATGCATTAAAACGAAATTAGCGATCCAAACCGGCACAGCCTCACCGGTAATCGGGTGAAGTGCATAACGACCGGTAAACATCCCTTTTTTCTCCATTGTCGCTAATTCCGCTTCTGCCACTTTGGTATTTCGGCATTCTTGGATAAATTGCGCTAATTCAGGATTATTTTTCGCAGCTTGTTCCGCCAGTGGATGTCCGGCGGCAACGGCAAGATAAGACACACCGTAGAACGTATCTGGACGGGTAGTATAAACGGTTACGGTTTCATCGCTATCTTGCATTTTAAAGGTAATTTCAACCCCTTCGGAACGACCAATCCAGTTGCGCTGCATCGCTTTTACTTGATCCGGCCATTCAGGCAACTGATCCAATCCTTGCAACAGTTGTTCGGCATAATCGGTAATTTTGACAAACCATTGTGGGATCTCTTTTTGTTCCACCGGCGTATCACAGCGCCAGCAGCAACCGTCGTTTACCTGCTCATTTGCCAATACGGTTTGGTCATTCGGACACCAGTTAACGGTAGAGGTTTTCTTATAAATTAACCCTTTTTTATATAATTCGGTGAAAAACCACTGTTCCCATTTGTAATATTGAGGTTTACAGGTCGCAATTTCGCGATCCCAGTCATAACTGAAGCCCAACATCTTCAGTTGGTTTTTCATATATTCGATATTATCGTAAGTCCAAGTTGCCGGCGCTGCTTTATTTTTAATTGCTGCATTTTCTGCCGGTAAACCGAAAGCATCCCAACCGATAGGCTGCAATACATTTTTGCCGTTCATTCGTTGGTAACGGGAAATAACATCGCCGATAGTGTAATTACGAACGTGCCCCATATGTAAACGACCGGAAGGATAAGGGAACATTGATAAGCAGTAATATTTTTCTTTGCTTGGATCGGGTTGAACTTTAAAGGTTTTATTATCTTGCCAGTATTTTTGAATACGACTCTCGACTAAGTCGGGACGATATTGTTCTTGCATAATAAAGTTGTCCTATGAGTACTGAAATTTGAAATGAAAAATGATATTAAAAAATGTGGTATAGAATAGCTTAAAATCTAGGTAATTAATAGAAATATTATTGGTATTGGCGCCGAATTTGAGTACACTTGCACTATGTTTTATGCACATCTCTTTCATTATGCCGCAGGTTTTTGTTGTTTGGGGAAATATTCATCAATCTTATCCATTTCACCTTTTGCCACCGATCCCATATCTAAGCACGATTTTTAAGCACACTTCAATGGCGTCTAATAAACAAAGGCAGCGCAAAATCGGTTATTTTTTATTATGGAAATTATTGCAGCAGCTTGGGCAAGAACAGGTTTTTGCTCAAGGAATTGAAAAGGATCAACAGGGCAGACCGCATTTTAATGCACCGCAATTTGATTTTAATTTAAGCCATTCCGGGGATTGGGTGGCAGTGATTTTAGTACAACGAGCGCATAATGAGTCGGTGGCAATTGATATTGAGCATCCATTGCGAGCAAGAAATTTTGAACGTTTATTGCATTATTATGCCTCAGAAACAGAAATAGCGTGGTGGCAATTGCAGCAAAAGCAGGATGAGGCTTTTTATTTGACCTGGTGCGCTCGTGAGGCGATTTTAAAAGCGAAAGGGCGGGGAATCGGTGCTATTTCAAAAGTGTTATTTGAGCCGGAAAATAGTTGTTTTTTTACCCAAGAGGCACCAAACGGGCAACTTTTTTTTGCGCAGGAATTGCCTTTTTATTTAGCTTGCTTTGTACAAGGGAGTGGCACAATATCACACTGTTTTTGTTGGCAAGAAAAAACCGCGTCCTTGCTGCAACAGAAGGTAAAATTAAATCGTTATCGAGTGATTAATAGGAAATTGTAATGACAGAAGAACAAATAAATAAATTGGATTCACACGCTTTCGGGCGAAAATTTGCCGGAGTATTGCAGTGGATTTTAAATATTGCTTTGGTGGTATTGTCGGTAATTTTGGTGATTTTACTGGGCAAACAGACATTTGAATTGGGGCAGATTATTGTGTTGAAGGCAAGTGACACCACGATTGCCTATGTGTTGGCGGAACGAATCGTGGTCTATTTTCTCTATTTTGAGTTTTTAGCTCTGATTGTGAAATATTTTACCGCCGGCTTCCATTTCCCATTACGTTATTTTTTATATATCGGAATTACGGCAATGATCAGGTTGATCATTGTCGATCACTCAAGTTCGCTAGGGACATTGGCGGTGGCAGCGGCGATTTTATTAATGGTGATTGCGCTGTTTTTAGCCAATGTCGCAGAGAAGAAAAATTAGGAGATTAAAAATGTCAGACGATAAATTTATTCAACAATATGGGCAAAAAGATATTGAAATTGTCAGTGATGAGGTCGTATTTAAAGGCTTTTATACGATGAAACGGGTTAAATTTCGTCACAAACTTTTTTCCGGAGAAATGAGCGGTATTGTTACGCGAGAACTGCTTGCTAAAAATGAAGCTACAGCCGTCGTACTTTATGATCCGCAACTGGATAATGTTGTTTTGGTCGAGCAAGTTCGGATTGGTGCGATTGATCCGAAATCGCCATCATCACCTTGGTTATTGGAATTAGTCGCAGGAATGATCGAAACCGGAGAACAGCCGGCAGGCGTTGCTGTTCGTGAAAGTGAAGAAGAGGCAGGCGTGCATTTAACTGAAGTAATGCCGATTATGCAATTTTGGGATAGCCCGGGCGGAATGGCGGAGCGCATTCATCTTTTTGCCGGCAAAGTAGATTCAACCAAAGTGGGCGGTATTCACGGTTTAGCGGAAGAAAATGAGGATATTCGCGTACACGTTGTCAGCCGAGCCACTGCTTACCAATGGTTGGAACAAGGCAGAATTGATAACGGTGTTGCTGTGATTGGGTTACAGTGGTTACAGTTGAACTATAAAAAATTGCAACAGAAATGGTGTTAAATTTGTGAACAAGTGAGCATTTTCTGAATAAAAAACAATAAAAAATGTGCGTAAACTAACACTTTTATAATTTAGCTGCTGACTTTTTTATGGAATTGTCTAAAGTAGAGATAGTAATTTGAATTAATGAAAGGAGACATTATGTCAGATCTATTTCGTGACGAATCGGCTGGTGTAATAAAATTGCTCCAGGTAACGGACCCTCACCTGTTTGCAGATGAAGACGGTGAATTATTAGGTATTAATACCTTTGACAGTTTTCGACAGGTGTTGAGTGAGATAAAAAAATCCGGATTTGAGAGCAATTATATTCTTGCAACAGGGGATTTTGTGCAGGATAACAGTGAAGCGGGTTATCACCGTTTCGTGAAAGAAATTGTGCAATTGGGCAAAAAAATCTTTTGGATTCCCGGTAACCACGATTTTCAACCGAAAATGGAAGCGGTGTTTGATCTTTATAAAGCCGTTATTCAGCCGGAAAAACATCTGTTGTTGGGCGAGAGTTGGCAAGTGATTCTGTTGGATAGTCAGTTATATGGCGTGCCGCACGGAATGTTGAGCGAAGAAGAGTTGAAATGGCTGGAACAACGTTTATCACTTTATCCGGATCGGAACACTCTGATTGTATTGCATCACCATCTTTTGCCGACAAATTCAGCTTGGTTGGATCAGCATAATTTGCGCAATCCATATGATTTTTCTGAAATTTTGGCAAAATATAAAAACATTAAAGCGATAGTTTATGGGCATATTCATCAGGAAGTGAATGCGGTTTGGCAAGGCATTCCGGTGTTTGCAACGCCGTCCACCTGTATCCAATTTAAACCGGATTGTGCTTATTTCACCTTGGATAACCTACAGCCGGGTTGGCGTGAAATCAGCTTATATCCTGATGGGCGTTTGGAAACTAAGGTACATCGCATTAAAGATAAAGTGTTTTTGCCGAAAGATAATATGAACGGCTATTAACATTGAGGAGCGAGTAGGTGGTATTACGTTGTTTTTCGTAATACCACTTGTTGCATTAAGCCCCAATGACAGAAATTACGCTGTTCGATTTTAAGCGGTAAATCAGCAATCAGATCATTCAGACGTAAATTAATGGTTGTCCCTAACGCAGTTGTAATCCGATCAAAGCCGTTACGAACACAGGACGGTTGTTGATCATCAGCTAGAAACTTATCCCAAAGTGAAATCACGCCATTTGGTTTTAAAATGCGAACCGCTTCCGCCAGCAGTTGTTCCGGCGTGGAAGTTACCGCTAAAATCAGGTGCATTATCACTAAATCGCAACTTTGATCCGGCAATCCACTTTGTTCCGCACGACCGACTTTGGTTTCAATCTGCCAAGGGTAATTGTGCTTTTGAATTAACCTTTCCGCTTTTTGCAGCATTGACGGCGAGAAATCCACCAAGGTTAAGTGGCTTTTTTCAGATAATCTTGAGGCTAAATAGGGGATATCTAAACCGGTTCCGGCACCGGCGATATAGACCGATTGAGGCGCGTTCGACCAGATGTTATGTTGATCCAGAAGAGCAAACTGGCTTCTACGCATTCCATCGGCAGCTTGTAAAAAGAGATTATAAATTTTGCTGTAAATATCCCAACGTTGCGAAGAAGCCATCTGTGTTACCTCTGCATAAGTTGTTGTTCCTGTTCGGCTTTATTCAGTAGCCAATCACAAGGCAGGAAGCGTTCACCGTAAAGTTTTACGTGATCATTCAATGCTTTAACAATTGAAATGGCACCGATATGTTCGATATAGGCATAAATGCCACCACGAAATTCCGGGAAGAATACGCCCAATACTGAAGCCATATTACCTTCATTCGGATCATTGATCACGCCCTCTTCCAAACAGCGAGCCGCCTCGTTGATCATCATCAGAATACAACGGCGAACCACCTGTTCGGATTCCAAATTATTTTCGGAAATGGTTTCCATCACATAGTAGATACTTTTATCCACCATAGAACGTTGACCGTTCTGTGAATGATAAAGATAAAAACCGCGCCGATTCTTGCTGCCTTTGCGTTGATCGCGGATTAAGTTGCCTAATTTTGCCGGCACGGCAAAACGCATTCCGTAGTGTCTTTCCAAACTTGGCAACATTTTAGCAAAAAGATCCAGACCAAAATCATCCAACATAGCCAATGGACCGATTTCAAAACCGAATTCCTGCAAAGCACGATCGATAAAATCAACCGCTTCGCCATCGCATAAGCAGTAAAAAGCTTCCAACAAATAAGGAATAAGAATGCGGTTGACAAAGAATCCCGGTTTATCGGAAACCAGAAGCGGAATTTTGCCTTGCTGAATGGCGAAGTGGATGGCTGTCGCAATCGTCTTTTCAGATGTTTTTGGATGAGGAATAATTTCCAACATTTTACGGTTGGAAATTGGGGAAAAATAGTGGAAACCGATAACGTTTTCCGGACGATTGGCAACACTGGCGATGTCCGCAATCGACAAGGTTGAGGTGTTAGTGGCGAAAATAGTATGTTCACTATAGAAGACTTCGCTCTCTTCTAAAACTTGCTGTTTAGTGGCTAAATCCTCATAAACCGCCTCAATGACAAAGTCGGCATCAGGTGCGGCTAAAAAGCGTTCACCACCGGAAATCAGATACATTAATTGTTGCATTTCACCGGAAGATAACAATTTTTTGCCGACTTCCTGTTGTAATAATGAATGTGTTAAATGCAGTGCTTTGCTAATTCCGGAAGGATGTATGTCTTTGATTCTAACCGGAATTTTTGCATTTCGCACAGTAATGTAAGCAATGCCGGCACCCATAAAACCGCCACCGATAATGGCAAGTTTATTTACATCACGTACATTGTTTCCGCGCGCTTCATATTGCAAACGCATTGCTCGTTTAGTCTGTTCAAGGCTGCGCAACACTTTGGAGTTATCGCTGTTAAACAAACTGATAAAGGCTTGGCGTTCCACTTCTAAACGCAATGGATGAGTTGGCTGTTTCAAAATTTCGATAATTTTTGCCATCGCCGGATAATTATCAATCGGCCCCAACCACTCTTTATTTTCGGCAGCATCAAACAAAATGTGGCGGAAGAGCGGATTGTTATGCCAATATCCTTGAATTTGTTGCCAAAGTTTTGCAGTTTTTGAAAGTGTTTTTGCAACTAATGTCTTTTTACTGAAAAATTCAAAGGCGGTAGGTAACAATAAACTTTGCGGCACAACGTCATCGATACAATTTAATGATTGCATTGTATGTACATCAAATTTGTCACCGGACAACAAAATAGAGAGGGCTTTCTTTAATCCAACGTGAGAAACCAACGCAGAAATCGCATCGGCGAAAGGTACAATACCGGAACGAACCTGCGGCATTGCAAATTGTGTATTAATATCATCGGAAGCAATACGATATTGGAATGCCAAAGCTAACTCTAAACCAAGCCCGAAACAGGAGCCGTGAATTGCAGCCACTGTTGGAAATGGTAATTGGCGAATGGTTTCCATTAAACGATGAATTTTATCCAAAAAGGCTTCCAATTCATTATCAGATTTCCCCATTAAACTATTAAGATCAAAGCCCTGAATAAAATTATTTTTCTTGCTGGAATAAAAAATGAGACCTTTTGTTTCTTTCGGTAGATTGTTTAATAGTTGCAACATCTGATCGACAAATTCTGCTGACAAGGTGTTACGTTTTTTATCGGTTACATTCACGATCAATGATGCAATCTGTTGATCATCTATTGATAGCGTAAATGGAGAATGTTGGGTATTTTGCTGTAAAGTGTTCATTATTCGCTCTCCAAAATCATAGCACCACCAATGCCGCCCAAACCGCTTGAAGCAATAAGAGAACGTCCGCCTCCACGCTGTTTCAAAGCATATAACGATTGAATAATCAAACGTAAACTGCTGACCGCACGCGGATTACCATAGGCAAGAGAACCTCCCAAAATATTTAATTTACTCATATCGACCTGACCAATTGCGGCTGAACGATTAAGATGCTGCCGAGCAAAAGTTTCGGATTCAATCAGTTTTAGATTGGATAAAATTTGAGCTGAAGAGGTTTCGTGAATATCAATTAAATCAAGATCGGAAAGGCGCATATTGGCGTTTTGTAACACTTTTGCAATGGAATAGGTTACGCCGACAAACATATTTTTCCAAACATCATTTGCAGTCATTGTATAGTGGCGAATATAACCAAGAATATTCAATCCTTCCGCTTTTGCGGTATGTTCATTCATCAGCAATACCGCCGCCGCGCCGTCGCACGAATGGGAAGTGTTCCAATCGGTGGCTGTGCCATAATTTTTACCATTAAAGGGTTTAAATTTTTGGTAAAACTCCGGTTTAACGTGTTTCTCAATTTGATTATCGGAAACCACGAAATCTTTATAAGGAGGTGGAAAAGAAACCATTACCTGTTGGCGTAATTCACCGCTTTGCCACGCTTGATAGGCTAAGCGATGGGAGCGTGCTGCATATTCGTCTAACTCCTGACGGCTAAGATGAAAATCTTGCGCCATCTGTTCCGACACCGCAGAAAGAGAAAGTTGTGTTAAGGGATCTTTTAAATTCAGTGCCTGCAATTTGAAATCTTGCCAAGTGATTTGACGTAACAGCCGATATTTTTCTTCATAGCTTTTTGCTGCCATAACATCTCTAAATAATTGAATTAAATGAGAGTTAAGACGAATTGGTGCATTGGATAAAGAGTCAGCGCCACCTGCTAATGCATAATGCGCATTTCCCATCAAAATACTGTTACTTAAATTGATTAGCACCTGTAATCCGGTCGGACAAGAGCTGCTGACAGTGTAAGATTGCGCTTTTGGCATATTTAATAAGAGCGATATTTCCCGGGAAAGATTAGGAATATCAGGATCTTGGATTACTTGTCCAAATACGACTTGCTCAATTTTATCTTTGGGAACGGCTAAACGGCTAAGTAATTCATTAGCGACCATTGCGCCAAGATCTTTTGCCCGAGCCTCTTTAAATAGCGTATTTTTCTTAATAAACGGGGTGCGAATACCATCGACGACGGCGACCCGCGCACCTTTGGATGTGGTTAAAACAGGTTGTTCAGACATAGGAATACCAGCTGATGAATAAAAATAACGTGAAATTGTAACGCATTCTATACCAGAGCGCGATAACTGGGAATAGGGACACTTTGTCTTTGTCTTTCAAATAGTGATTAGGTAGAATAATTACAAATTTTGAAGGATTTTAATGATGACAAAAAAGAAAGTAACTAAAAAAGATAATACGATTGCTTTAAATAAAAGAGCAAGACACGATTATTTTATTGAAGATGAAGTGGAAGCTGGTTTGGCATTGCAAGGCTGGGAAGTGAAATCGCTCCGGGCTGGGAAAGCTAACATTGGTGACAGTTATGTGATTTTTCAAAACGGTGAAGCCTTTTTATTCGGGGCAAATATTACGCCGTTAAATGTTGCCTCTTCCCATATCGTTTGCGATCCGACTCGCACACGTAAATTGCTATTAAGCAAAAGAGAAATAGATTCTTTATTTGGTAAGTCAAATCGTGATGGTTATACCATTGTCGCTTTATCGCTTTATTGGAAAAGTGCGTGGGCAAAAGTCAAAATCGGTATTGCTAAAGGTAAAAAACAACACGATAAACGCCAAGATATTAAAGAGAGAGAATGGAAGCTCACCAAAGATCGTATTATGAAAAATGCGGGAAGGTAGAGTTATTTATAAATAATTTGAGAATATATTTATGGATAGAAAAAAAATAAATGAGAAAGACTATAAATCAATTTTGCTTCAGGTATTAGTTAATTTTGATAGTTTCTGTAGAAAGCATAACATATCTTATTCTTTAGCATATGGTTCAATGTTAGGTGCTATTAGGCATAAAGGGTTTATTCCTTGGGATGATGATATTGATATTTTTATGTTAAGAGAAGAATATGATAAATTTGTTAAATTATGGAATGAAAGCAGTAATCTTCTTAAAGATAATTACGAATTATGGGGGATTGATGATGAGAAAAATTTTTTCTATGGTCATTTAGTGAAGTTTTTTGATAAAAATACGTTGTTAATAGAAAAAACAAAAAATCATATTATTGAGTATGGGATTTATATTGATATTTTTATCTTAGAAGATATCTCATCTGACCCCAAAAAGGCAGAGAAACAACAAAAAAAATATAAGTTCTACCGGAAATTATTATCTCATTTATTTAAACATGGGAGGATTTTAAACATTTTAGCTAACAGGGTTTATAAAAAAATTCCTTCTATATATTTTGTATTAGATAAGATGAAAAAAATCACAGAGCAAGAAAGATCAAATTGTGTAAGCGTATATGCCCCAGTTGATGGGAATATTTATAACAGAGATTCTTTTGAAAAATTTATATTAACTACGTTTGAAAATTATGAGTTTCCAGTTTCATTAGACTATGATCTTATGTTAAAAAAACAATATGGCAATTATTTAGAATTGCCACCTGAGAATGATAGAAAAGGACATAATATTGAGGCATATATGAATGAGTTATAAGAATATAATATCTGCTTTTTGTCATTTGATAAATATAGATGAGAAATCAATTCTCTCTTGTGATAGAATTGGAGGAATGACAAATACAAACTATTTAATAACCACTAAAAATGAAAGATTTGTTTTTAGAGTTTCTGGTAAAACTTCTAATCAAATTATTAATAGAAAAAATGAACATAATAATAGTGTATTAATGAGTGAATTGGGAATCAATTCGGATATCATATATTTTAATGAAAATAATGGTGATAAAATTACTAAATATATTAATAATGCTATGACGTTATCTCCTTATAATATTTTTGGATATTTGGATAAAGTTGTAGATTTATTAGTTGATACTCATTCTTCAGGTGCTAAATTTACAAATACATGGGATTATTTAGAAGAATATAAACTTTATAAAAAAATAGTTTTAGATAGTGATGTTGTAATTGATGATAAATACTATCATTTTGAATCTAAGATATTAGGATTGTATAGAAGATTATTTGCTGATTTAGGTATAAATTTATTTCCTTGTCATAATGATCTTGTGGCAGAGAATTTTGTTTTAGGAGATGATATATTAATTTCTCAAAAGTTATATTTAATAGACTGGGAGTATTCTGGCTTGAATGATCCTATGTGGGATATTGCATCATTATTTGAAGAATCTAATTTTCCAAAACATATTGAAAGAAAATTTTTAGAAAATTATTGCAATTTATGGAATATTAAAAAAAATAATTTTTCTTATGACCTTTCTACCTCCCCCTCCCCCCCCCCCTTCACTTTCTAAAATAGATATTTTAGAAGAAAAAATTCTTATATATAAAATTCTACAAAATGCACTTTGGTACTTATGGACATTAGCTAAAGAGTCTAGAGGTGATTTCTTTGGTAATTATAAATATAAACGCCTAGAAAGAATCTTTTCTTTATATTCAGAGTATAAGGAAAATTATATATGATGTGGAAAGACTTAATCTATAAGTTTAGAGGTGAACTTTTAGGAATTCTATCTGGATTACTTTGGGCAATAAATTTAATATTGATAGATCGAGTCGCATCTTTATATAAAGAGTTGAGTGATGATTATCTTTTTTTGTCTGTAATAATACTGCTTTTTACAGAGTTTTTTTCACTTGTCTTTTTGTCATTTTTAAGAATAAGAAAAATAACTTTAGATATTTCTAAAAATGCTTTTGTTATTAGGAAAAATATTATTTTCTTAGTATTTCCTTCTATAGGTATGGGATTGTATATATTATCTATTGTATTTTCTGGGGTTGCTATTACGACTTATTTTACATCGATATACCCAATATTTTCATTATTAATATTGTTCTTTTTGTATAGAAAGATAAACTTTAAAGTGGTTATCTCTATAATATTATCAGTTATTGGTTTATATCTTACTATAGAACCATTAGAAATTAATAACCTTCAAGTTTTTGGAATATTTTTTGCACTGTTATGTGCATTTTCTTGGGGAAGTGAGTCTGTATGTTGTGAGTATTTTTCTATTAAATCAATATTTCCTGAAACAATATTATTTTTTCGATATATAATTTCTATATGCATTTCTATAATCTTGTGTTTAATATTTTTTTATCTAGGTGGTAATTTTAGTATAAATATAGAATTCTTATTTAATTTATTTATTGTTAGTATTTTTTCAGTATTATCTTACTTTTTTTATTATACATCAATAAGTATTATCGGATCATCTTATGCAATAAACTTCAACATAAGTTATATTTTGTGGATTATGTTGTTTTTATTTACAACATATAATTTTACTATCATTAGTATAATTGGTGGCTTTTGTATTTTTTGTTCGATAGTAATTAGCTTTTCAAAAGGTGAAAAATGAATGCAATTATTTTAGCAGCTGGTTTAGGAAGTAGATTTAAAGATTTTGTAAGTAATAGTCATAAAGCATTACTTCCAATTTTATCTATGCCTAATATAGAAAGAACTATTAAATTTCTTCAAGAAGCTAATATTTTTGATATTTTTATTGTGACAGGACATAATGCTCATTTATTCGAATATTTGAATGATAAATATAAATGTAAAATTATTTATAATGAAAAATATAAGGAATACAATAACATTTATTCTTTTTTTAAGGTATCTAATTACTTTGAAAATAGTTATGTTATTGATGCGGATGTTGTGTTATATAAAAATATTTTTTTAGAAAAATTAGAAAGTAGTACTTATTTCTTAATACATAGATTAAAAAGAGAAAAAGAATGGGTGCCAATTATAGATAAAATGGGAATTATTCGTCAGATAGATGTTAGCAATGATGATAAACCATCTCTTTTAGGAGTATCTTTTTGGATAGGTGAAGATTGTTATTCAATAAAGAAAGCTTTATCTAATTATTTAGAATCTGATATTTTAAATAATCCAAAATATTATTGGGATGATATTCCTAGAAAATTAATTCTAACCAAAAAATTAGCAGTTAGAACATTGTTGTTGAATGACAGTGATGCTGGAGAAATGGATACTGTTGAAGATTATTTAAGTTTATTAAATTATAAAAAAACTTGATAAAAATAAGGTCACAAATAGTATTATTTGTGACCTTAATATTCAGCATTTAACTTATAAATGTATTAAAGAGCATTATTAATAAACGCAGCCAATTGTGCTTTTGGAACGGCACCAACTTGAGTAGCAACAGGTTGACCGTTTTTAAAGATAATCAATGTTGGGATGCTGCGCACACCTAATTGTGCAGGGGTCTGTTGATTTTCATCAATGTTAATTTTGACGATTTTTACTTTGCCGTCAAATTCTTCTGCAAGATCATCCAAAACCGGTGCAATCATTTTGCAAGGTCCGCACCAAGGTGCCCAAAGGTCAAGTAAAACAGGGACATCCGATTTTAAAACGTCCGCTTCGAAAGATGCATCGCTTGAATAAACAATTTTATCGCTCATAAAGTTTAATCCTTAAATGAAGTTTATTTTTTCATCAATGTTAAAAATGTTACGGTAGTATAACACTAATTTGTTGCACAAAATACAATTCCAGCAATAGCCAAAACTTAAAGTAGATTTGCGCAAGGTTGATTTGTAACCAGTGCGTGGATATTGCTAAGTGTCACATCCGAGATACTGGTTAATGCCTCTTCTGTTAAAAATGCCTGATGCCCTGTCAGTAACACGTTATGGCAAGAAGATAAACGACGGAATACGTCATCTAAAATTACTTCATTCGATTTATCTTCGAAGAAGAGATCTCGTTCATTTTCATAAACATCCATACCTAATGCGCCAATTTTACGAGATTTTAAAGCCTCAATCGCCGCTTGAGTATCAATCAATGTGCCACGACTGGTGTTAATGATCATTACACCATCTTTCATTTTTTTGAATGCTTCGGCATTTAGCAGATGATAGTTTTCCGGAGTTGCCGGACAATGAAGTGTGATGACGTGCGAATGGGCATAGAGTTCATCTAAAGAAACATAAGTGGCGCCAAGTTCTTCTGCTGCCGGATTTTTAAATGGATCATAACAGAGAATATGCATACCAAAGCCTTTTAGAATTCGCATTACGGCTAAACCGATTTTTCCGGTTCCGATAACGCCAACAGTGCGTCCGTGCATATTGAAACCGATTAAGCCTTCAAGCGAAAAATTGGCTTCACGGGTGCGTTGATAAGCGCGGTGAATGCGACGATTTAATGTCAACATTAAGCCGACTGTATGTTCGGCGACCGCTTCCGGAGAATAGGCCGGCACTCTAACCACACTTAATCCCAATTCTTTTGCCGCTTCTAAATCGACATTGTTGAAACCGGCACAACGTAAAGCAATAATTTTGACACCGATTTGCGCAAGTTCGGTGAGCACTTCCCGATCGGCATTATCGTTTACAAAAATACAGACCGCTTGGCAACCTTCCGCCATTTTTGCAGTACGCTTACTGAGCATAAAGTCAAAAAATTCGAGATCAAAATTGTATTTGACATTGACCAGTTCCAAATATTTTCGGTCATAACTTTTTGTACTATAAACAGCGATTTTCATCGTAATACTCCTATTAAATTTAAATTTTGCTTTCCTGTTGATAGTGTAACATATCAAGACCAAGTTAGGCGCTTTTGGTTGTACTGAAGTCAGCAGTTCTGAAAGGGCAATTTGGGGTAATTTTAAAGAAAATGAGAGGTAAGAGCAGATAAATGCTGTGATTTTCGATAAAATCGTTATAATGTTGAATTTTTATAGACGAGAAGTGAGAGGAAACTATGTCATTTCATATTTTGTTATTAAATGGCCCTAATTTGAATATGTTGGGGAAACGGGAGCCGAAGCATTACGGTAGACAGACCTTACAAGATATTGAAACGGCGTTGCAAGAAAGTGCCGGAAAGTATGGCATTGAATTGAGTTGTTTCCAATCCAATAGCGAAGAAAAACTGATTAATAAAATTCACGAAAGTTTGGGGAAAGTGGATTTTATTTTGATTAATCCGGCGGCGTTTACTCACACCAGTGTGGCATTGCGGGATGCATTATTATCAGTAGAAATTCCTTTCGTTGAAATTCATCTTTCAAATATTCATCGTCGTGAACCTTTCCGTCATCACTCCTATCTAAGCGATATTGCTGTGGGCGTAATTTGCGGATTAGGCGCGGCTGGGTATCAATATGCGTTACAGTTTGCCGTTGCCCATTTGCAACAGCAACAAGCAAATTAATCATCGCTACTGTTCTTTGTAGCGATTTGTCGATTAAACATTAACTAAAGCGGATCAAACTATGGATATTCGTAAAATTAAAAAACTTATCGAATTGGTTGAAGAATCAGGCATTATGGAAATTGAGATTTCCGAAGGCGAAGAATCAGTGCGTATTAGTCGTGGCAGTGCAGTAGCAGCGGCGGCTCCGGTTGCTCCACAACCGATCATTGTACCACCAGCCGCGCCGGCAGCGGTTGCAGCACCTACAGCAGCACCGGCGGCAGCCCCGGCAGCAGAAGCGAATGCAATTTCCGGTCATACCGTTCGCTCACCAATGGTGGGTACATTCTATCGTAGTCCAAGTCCTGAAGCCGCACCATTTGTTGAAGTGGGTAAAAGCGTTAAAGTCGGTGATACACTTTGTATTGTCGAAGCAATGAAAATGATGAACCGTATTGAATCGGATAAAGCCGGTGTAGTCAAAGCTATTCTGGTTAATGATGGTGATGCGGTTGAATTTGATGAACCATTAATCGTAATCGAATAAATTCACTATGACACAATATGGCAACAGAGCATATTGTGTCGATTTTTATGGATAGAACTATGTTAGAAAAAGTAGTTATCGCTAATCGTGGTGAAATAGCATTGCGTATCTTACGAGCGTGCAAAGAGTTGGGTATTGCCACTGTGGCTGTACATTCAACCGCAGATCGTATGTTAAAACACGTTTTGCTTGCGGACGAAACTGTTTGCATCGGGCCGGCGCCATCTGCAAAAAGTTATTTAAATATTCCGGCAATTATTGCCGCAGCGGAAGTAACTGGTGCAGATGCAATTCATCCGGGATATGGATTTTTATCAGAAAACGCCGATTTTGCGGAGCAGGTTGAACATTCCGGTTTCGTTTTTATTGGGCCGACTGCTGATGTTATCCGTTTAATGGGGGATAAAGTTTCAGCGATTGAAGCAATGAAAAAAGCCGGAGTGCCTTGTGTGCCGGGTTCGGATGGTCCATTGGGCAGAGATATTAATAAGAATAAAGAGATTGCCAAACGCATCGGTTATCCAATTATTATTAAAGCTTCCGGCGGTGGCGGCGGTCGAGGAATGCGCGTTGTTCGCCAAGAAAGCGCTTTGGAAGAAGCGATTGCAATGACAAAAGCGGAAGCGAAAGCTGCGTTTAATAATGATATGGTTTATATGGAAAAATATTTGGAAAATCCACGACATATCGAAATTCAAGTGTTGGCAGATACACACGGTAATGCAATTTATCTAGCTGAACGTGACTGTTCAATGCAACGTCGTCACCAAAAAGTGGTGGAAGAAGCACCGGCACCGGGCATTACTGAAGAGATGCGCCGTCATATCGGCGAACGTTGTGCTAATGCGTGTAAAGAGATCGGCTATCGTGGTGCAGGCACGTTTGAGTTTTTATATGAAAACGGCGAGTTCTATTTCATTGAAATGAACACTCGAATCCAAGTGGAACATCCGGTTACTGAAATGATCACCGGTGTTGATTTAGTCAAAGAGCAGTTACGCATTGCATCAGGCTTGCCGCTATCTTTCAAACAGGAAGATATTCAAGTACGCGGGCACGCAATTGAATGTCGTATTAATGCAGAAGATCCAACTACATTCTTACCATCTCCGGGTAAAATCGAACATCTTCACTCACCGGGTGGGTTCGGTATTCGTTGGGATTCTCACATTTATGGTGGTTATACTGTGCCGCCAAATTACGACTCAATGATTGGTAAATTGATTGCGTATGGTGAAGATCGTCAAGTGGCTATTCGCAGAATGCAAAATGCTTTAGCGGAAACAATTATTGACGGCATTAAAACCAATATCCCATTACACGAATCGATTTTGGAAGATAAAAATTTCCAAAAAGGTGGTACCAACATTCATTACCTTGAGAAAAAATTAGGGTTGAATGATTAGTTATTAAACGCCGGTAATTTACCGGCGTTTTTCGCTTAAGATAATTTGAAAATATGGCAAAAATAGCAGAAACATTAACGCCCGAACAACAAAACTTCCGTAATGCGATGTCTAAATTAGCGGCGGCAGTGAATATTGTTACAACACGAGGTGAAGCGGGGACTTGCGGTATTACGGCGACGGCAGTTTGTTCGATTACAGATACACCACCAACTGTTTTGGTTTGTGTGAATCGTAATAGCCAAATGAATACCGTATTTAAGCAGAATAAGCAGGTTTGTATTAATGTTTTATCCGCAGAGCAGCAGGAACTTGCTTGCCATTTTGCAGGTATGCGAGAAAGTTCAATGGAAGAACGCTTTAATATGGAAATTTGGCAAGAAAAGCACGAACCTCATCACGCCCCGGCATTAATCGGTTCATTAGCTAATCTGCACGGGACAATCACTATGATCCACGAAGTTGGCACGCACTCGTTGTTTTTCGTAACACTGGATAAAATCGATGTGTATGACGGTAATGGTTTGATTTATTTCAATCGAGGGTTTCAGGTTGTCACATAGAGAAAATTATTTATACATAATCCGCTCCTATGAGCGGATTTTTTATGTCTAATGTGTGGTGTCACAATACCACTCCCCATTCCCCGTCAACATTAATGCAATATTGTGATGTTGTTTTAAGGTTGAACGATGTCCGACGCTGATTAAAATGGTGTCAGGAAGCTGGTCTAGAATTAATTGGTACATCGCAAATTCTAAACCTTCATCCATACTGGATGTAGCTTCGTCTAAGAAAGCCACTTTAGGTTTAGCTAAAAGTAAGCGAGCAATTGCAAGTCGCTGTTGTTCACCCAGTGAGAGAATGCGTGTCCAGTCACGTTCTTCGTCTAATTTATCAACCAAATGTGCTAATTGAACGGATTTCAACACATCAACTGCATTTTGTTCATTTTGTTTTGGAATAGGGTTCGGATAATACAATGTTGCGCGTAAACTGCCTTGTGGCAGGTAGCTTTTTTGCGATAGAAACAGCGTTTGTTGCGGGCAATAAATTTTTCCTTCCGAGTAAAGCCATAAGCCAGCAATTGTGCGTAATAATGTGGTTTTACCAATACCGGATGGGCCTTGGATTAATAAACGTTGTCCGCCAGTTAAAGTTAGATTGAGTTGTTTGAGCAATGCTTTCCCGTCTGCGTTATAAATTGAGAGGTTTTCAAAAACAACATTGCCTTGCGACGGCAGAATATTGGCAGTGGAATGTGATTGGCAACTTTGCATTGCGGCAGTAAATCCGCTTAAACGGTCTAATGTGGCACGATATTCGGTGAAAGTGTCATAACTGTTACGGAAAAATGAGAGTGAATTGTGAACCTGACCGAATGCCTGTGCAGTCTGCACCATATCCCCCAAGGTAATTTGTTTGGAGAAAAAGCGTTGTGCTTGAATAATAAACGGAAATACCACAGAAATTTGGCTAACGACAATATTAAATCCCGAAAGTTTCAGTGTACGGAAAACAAGTTTCCAAACGTTATCAATAATGCGTTTAAATTGTTGATTTAACAGAATTCGCTCTATTTTTTCACCGGCATAAAAAGCGATACTTTCCGCATATTCTTTTAAGCGGATCAGTGAATAACGATAGTCAGCGTTTAATTTTTCATTAGCAAAGTTTAGCTTGATTAATGGTCGACCAAGTTTGAAAGCAAAAACGCTGGTAATTAAAACATAAATAAAGACAAGATAAACCATCATATGTGGGATTTCTACTCCGGCGATAGTCATTGGGCCGGACAAATTCCAAAGAATAATGGTGAAGGCAACAATCGAAACACAGGCACTGATGACGCCGGTGGCAAAATTGAGAGAGTTCTCAATATAAGAAGTAATATCCTGTTGAATACGTTGATCCGGGTTATCCAATTGGTTGTAGCTGAATTGTGTTTTGTAAAAGGTTTGATTCGATAACCAACGATCCAAAAAATGTTGATTAAGCCATTCTCGCCAATGAATATTAAAGCGATTTTTGATGTAATAGATAATAAGCGCATTTAGTAAGTTAATGCTGACAATGACACCAAAGAAGATCATTTGTTGCCAAAATGCAGTTTCATCCAGTTCCTGCAAAGCTTTGTACATATTGTTGTACCATTGCGAGAAAATGACATCAATTCTAACAGAAAGCAACGTTAACAGAACGATCACACAGAAAGTGACAATTGGTGCAATGCCCTGTTTGCCGACAAAATAATGTTTAGCGAGTTGCCAAAATTGATGCCCCCATCGCGTTGATTTGATTAGCAAAAACAGTGCGATCGCAAAACAAATTGAGCTGATAATAAAACTTTTGGCTATCCACCAAAAAGAATTAATTGCTTCAGAGACTAAATCCATTGAAAAATCCGAGATATTTTATTTTTTGAATAAACTGTGGGCTATTTTGCCTAGATAAAATCGTTTAGGCAAAAATTTTTGTAAAAAATTCAACAAAATTTGCCCTTCCTCAGTTTTTTTCGTTTTAGAAAGCAATATAATCTTGCGCAGTTTTGTTTTTAACTATTAAGGAGTAGTTGTATGAGTGATATTGCTATCACGATCAGTCTCCTATCATTAGTTGCTGTACTTGGATTATGGATAGGACACTGGAAAATTAGAGGCGTCGGTTTGGGGATCGGCGGTGTGCTGTTTGGTGGAATATTAGTTTCACATTTCACCACACAATATGGCATTGCACTGGATGCTCGCACAATGCACTTTGTGCAGGAATTCGGTTTAATTCTGTTTGTCTATACCATCGGAATTCAAGTCGGTCCGGGGTTCTTCTCTTCTTTAAGATCATCAGGCTTAAAACTGAATCTATTTGCAATGATGATCGTTTTTTTAGGCGCATTAATTGTTATTGCAATGTATAAATTGTTCGGATTGGAACTCCCGGTTATTTTAGGGATTTTCTCCGGTGCAATTACCAATACGCCGTCTTTAGGGGCAGGGCAACAAATCTTAGCGGAGCTTGGTTTTACCAATATCACAGAAACAATGGGTACCGCCTATGCAATGGCTTATCCGTTCGGTATTTGCGGTATTTTATTAACAATGTGGCTAATTCGTTTATTCTTCAAAATTAAAGTGGATCAGGAAGCGGCGGCCTTTGAACGTGAGATGAATCACGATAAAGAGACACTAAGTGCGATTAATGTGCGCGTTACCAATCCTAATTTAGCCGGATTGAGAATGTCTGAAATTCCGGGCTTGGAGTTGAAAGATGTCATTTGTTCACGTTTAAAACGTGGTGATTTGTTATTAGTGCCGAAAGATGACACTATCGTAAATTTGAACGATTATCTGCATTTAGTCGGAGAACCGGCGGTGCTTCATCGTGTGCAGTTAGTGGTTGGTGAATTGGCAGCGAATGAGCTTTTAACAACGCGTGGTACGGATTTGCGTACTGTTCGTGTTGTTGTGACTAATGAACAGGTTCTCGGTAAAAAAATTCGTGATTTAAATATCCACCAAAAATATGAAGTGGTGATTTCACGTTTGAACCGTGCCGGGGTTGAATTGGTTCCTAGTCAGAATACGAGTTTACAGTTCGGGGACGTATTGAACCTTGTTGGTCGTTTGGATGCCATTGAAGCAGTTACTGCCATTATTGGAAATGCGCAGCAAAAATTGCAACAGGTGCAAATGTTACCGGTCTTTATCGGTATCGGTCTTGGGGTGTTATTGGGTTCTATTCCGGTACAAATTCCAGGTTTTCCGGTGGCATTGAAACTTGGGCTTGCGGGCGGTCCGTTAGTTGTTGCGTTAATTTTAGCGAGAATCGGTAGTATCGGAAAACTCTACTGGTTTATGCCACCGAGTGCCAACTTAGCGTTGCGTGAAATTGGTATCGTGTTGTTCCTCTCCGTTGTCGGCTTGAAATCAGGCGGTAATTTCCTTGAATCATTAATTGACGGCGATGGCGGTGAATGGGTGCTTTATGGTGCGGTTATCACCTTTATTCCGTTATTTATTACCGGAATTGTGGCGAGAATTTATGGCAAGTTGAATTACCTCACCATCTGCGGTTTGCTTGCCGGCTCAATGACTGATCCTCCGGCATTAGCATTTGCCAATGCATTAAAAGAAGAAAGCGGTGCGGCTTCACTCTCTTATGCGACAGTGTATCCGTTGGTAATGTTCCTCAGGATCATCACCCCTCAACTGTTGGCAATTCTGTTATTGTGGTTTTCAGCTTAGCGATTCTTCATCAAAAAATCGTTATCTAATTGTTCTCCAACCCGACTTAGGTCGGGTTGGTTATATTTGGTCATAAAAAAATCTGCACCGCTGTCATTATGGATAATATGTCCAATTTCAGGGGTGCAGATTATTACACAGGCGTTCGTAATTTTAGAAGTTTTTCAAATTATAATGTAGGCATACTAAATGCAGCACCTTGTTCTCTTACTTTATGATTCGGCCAACGGCTAGTAACAGTCTTCATTCGAGTATAAAAACGAACTCCATCAGGGCCGTAAACATTAAGAGCGCCAAAGATAGAGGCTTTCCAGCCACCAAAACAGTGGAATGCCATAGGCACAGGAATTGGAATATTGATGCCAACCATACCGGCTTTGACATCGTGGCTATATTGACGTGCTGCATCGCCATCACTGGTGAAGATTGCACTGCCGTTACCGTATTGATGTTCATTAATAAGTTGAATAGCCTCTTGATAGTTTTTAGAACGGACGATCGCAAGCACAGGTCCAAAAATTTCTTCTTTATAAATAGTCATTTCCGGAGTAACGTTATCGAACAAACTACCACCAATGAAATAACCGTTTTCATAACCTTTAACTTTATAATTTCGTCCATCAACCACTAATTTTGCACCTTCACTCACACCTTGGTCTATATAACCAGATACTTTCTCTAAGTGTGCTTTAGAAATTAATGGTCCCATATCATTTTCTTGTTCACCTTCAGGCAAAACTCCTGGACCAATGTGTAATCCTTTTATTTTTGGCACTAAATTTTGGATGAGGGCATCGGCATAATCATTGTCAATTGTAACAGCGACAGAAAGTGCCATACAACGTTCACCGGCAGCGCCGAAGGCCGCGCCTAATAGTGCGTTGGCGGTGGTTTCAATATCTGCATCAGGCATAATCAATGCGTGATTTTTTGCACCACCCAATGCTTGCACCCGTTTACCATATTTAGAGCCGGTTTCATAAATATATTGTGCAATTGGTGTCGATCCAACAAAACTTACTGCTTGAATACGAGGATCTTTTAATAAAACATCAACAACTTCTTTATCACCTTGAACCACATTAAATACACCATCCGGTAATCCGGCTTCTTTTAGTAATTCAGCTAAACGAATAGATAATGAAGGATCTTTTTCAGAAGGTTTCAATACAAAAGTATTACCGCAAGCTAATGCAATTGGAAACATCCACATTGGTACCATTGCCGGGAAATTAAAAGGGGTGATTCCTGCGACAACGCCTAAAGGTTGCATCATTGAAAAACTATCAATACCACGCCCTACATTAGCTGAAAATTCACCTTTTAGCAGGTGTGGAATACCGGTTGCAAACTCGACTACTTCCAACCCTCTGGTTAATTCACCGATAGAATCGGAGTAGATTTTTCCGTGTTCATTACTAATAAGACGGGCTAATTCATCAAAGTTTTCTTCCAATAACGTTTTAAATTTAAATAAGATTCTTGCCCGACGTAATGGGGTTAGTTGAGACCAAGCAGGAAAAGCATCTTGAGCTGCACTGATTGCATTTTCCATTTCAGCAGTCGTACTAAGTTTCACCTGTTTTGTCTGCTCACCAGTGGCAGGATTATAAACAAAACTAATACGTTGGCTTTCACTTTCTATAGGTTGACCATTGATAAAATTTGGAATAATTGAGTTCATAGTAATCCTCTCTGTTTAACATTCTTTAGGTTGATGATGGAGATAACATACTCTTTTGAAATAAAAATTTCAATTTAAAATAAAACTAAAATAAATTTTTTATTTAATTTTGTGATCTGGGTTAGATCTTTGCAAAAACGAAGTTCATTCAATTACATTTCTATCTTATACTTTGAAACTGTTAGAGTACCTATAAAACCGAGTATAAGGAGATTTAGAATGAGCAAATTATTAGTAAAATCAAAGAATGTTGTAGATGGGTTACGTCAACAAATTACACCTGAAAGTGCTGGCTGGGAGTATGTTGGGTTTGAATTGTTACATCTTTCAGAAGGAAAAATTTATTCTATTTCTACAGAAACTACAGAGGTCTGTTTCGTAATGGTCTCAGGTTATGCGACATTTGATGTGGATGGAAAAGAATTTTCTCGTTTAGGCAATCGTACCTCACCTTTTGAACGTATTCCACCATATTCACTTTATGTTCCTCATCATAAAAATGTTCAAATTAAATCTGAAAGTGAAACAGAAATTGCAATTTGTCGAGCACCAAGTCAAGGTAATTTACCAGTGAGGATAATTACTCCCGAACAAGTTGGCGTAGAAAAACGAGGTTATGGCAATAATAAACGTTTAGTTCACAATATCTTGCCAGAAACTGAGCCAGCAGATGCATTATTGGTTGTTGAAGTTTTTACAGATGAAGGTAATACCAGCTCATACCCGAGTCATAAACACGATCAAAAAAATAGTGAAGAGGAAACCTATTTAGAAGAAACTTATTATCACCGTTTTGAACCTAGTCAAGGTTTTTGCCTACAACGAGTTTATACGGATGATCGTAGTTTGGATGAATGTATGGCAGTATATGACGGTGATGTTGTACAAGTCCCTAGAGGGTATCATCCAGTAGCAACTATCGCAGGATACAATAACTATTACTTAAATGTTATGGCAGGACCAATTAGAAAATGGCGTTTTACTTGGGAAAAAGATCACCAGTGGATCAATACGGAAGAATATGCAGATAAGTTTAGCAAAGTAGAATAATTATCCTTTTAGTTGTTACTAAACTAAATATACATTCATATCCTTATTAGAAATAACGAAAAAGATTTTTATCGATTTCGTTATTTTTTAGAATTTTATTTCATTGATTTCAAATTATTTTCTTAATTTTTGAATAAAATAATACCTTAGATTAGGATTATTCTTTCATGAAAATTAAAAAATTCTTATAGTAAGGTTTTTAAATTACTATAAGATATCTATCATTTTGATAGATTATTATATTGACTTATCTAATAATTTATAGCTAGGTAAAAACCTAGCTATAATAATTTATATTAGACCTAAAGCCCTTGGCAGAAATAATGAAATGCTAGGAATATAAGTAATCAACATGACTATAATAAATAACGCTAGATACATTGGTAATAAAGGTTTAATAACAGTGTACACTTTTACTTCTCCTACGGAACATCCTACAAAAAGTGCTGTTCCAACAGGGGGAGTACATAGTCCAATACATAAATTTGCTGCCATAATAATACCAAAATGAACCAAATCTACGCCAAGATCTTGCACTATAGGTAAAAATATTGGAGCAAATATGAGAACAGCTGGGGTCATATCCATAAATATACCAATTATTAACAATATCATATTTATTATAAATAGAATGATGATAGGATTATCTGATATATTTAATAAAGATTCACTAATCCAAAAAGGTATGTCAGCATTGGTCATCGCCCAAGACATTCCAACAGAGAAGCCAACTAACAACATAATTACACTAGTCATTATTACTGATTCTAGTATTAATTGTGGTAATTGTTTGAATGAAATCGTTCTATAAATAAATACAGATAATATAAAAGTGTATAGAACAGCTATAGCAGATGCTTCGGTTGCAGTAAAAGCACCTATAACTATTCCACCTACTACAATAAATACTAATAATAAGCTAGGTAAAGCTCTCCATAAATAGAACATAAATTCTAAAAAGGTTATTTTTACTCTTTTATCATTAAACTTATTTTTAGATAAAAATGTAGCAGCAACCATAATGGATAATCCCATTAGAATACCAGGTATATAACCAGCAACAAATAAAGCTCCAACGGAGATGCCACCAGCCGTTAAAGAATATACAATTAATACATTAGAAGGAGGAATTAATAATCCAGAAATACAAGATGAAATGTTAACTGCTGCAGATATATTAGGATCATATTTTTCTTTTTGTTGTATTTTTACAAGGGTTCCACCTACTGCAGCTGCAGAAGCCGTGGCAGAGCCAGATATTGATCCAAACATCATATTTGCTAGGACATTTACATGATATAAAGAATTTGGTTTATTACCAATTAATATTTTAGCAAAATCTATTAACCTAATTGCTATACCACCGTGATTCATTAAGTTGCCAGACAAAATAAAAAATGGAATAGCTAATAGAGCAAAATTATCTATTCCATTGGCAAGTCTTTGGGAAACTATAGAAATAGCAGTTTCGATAGGAAGCATATATATCATAGATAAAGTAGTTGCAATTCCAATAGCAAAGGATATTGGAAGCCCTATAAATACTAAGATAAAAAAACTTGAAAATAATATTAAAGCAATATAACTTTCCATAGTTACTCCTTATCATTTTTCATACTAGAAAATTGAGTAATTATTTCTTGAATAGAATAGTAAAGAATGATCATAAAGCTAATAGGAATGATCATATAGATATATCCCATTTTTATTTGTAGTGCAGGAGAAGTTTGAAGGCTTTCAAACGTATTGATGGTTAATTTTGTTCCACCATATATGATAACAATCCATTATTACATTTAATAATGTGTTTAATTTTTTTCTATTTTCTAAAGAGATATATGAAAAAATTAAATCTATAGAAAGATGTTTTTTTTTGCCTAAAGCATAACTTGAGCCTAATAAACAAGTATAAATCATCAGAAATCTTGATAACTCTTCTGTAATAGTACTTGGTTCATTTAGTATGTATCTACTAATTACTTGCCAAATAATGCAAAGAGTTAAAAAGACCATCAATATGATTAATATTATTTCAAGAATTTTATTTAGGTATTGATTAATTTTAAACATGATGGTCTTACCTCATATTATATCATTTACTAGCGTTTTCTATTTCATCTAATAATTTGGCATTCTCAGGGTTTTTCCTGTATTCATCGTATATAGGTTTTACTAATTTTTTGAACTCTTCTTTATTGCTTTTAACAATTTTCCCCCCAAGTTTTACGGCATCCTTTCTAGCTTGTTCCATTTCTTGTGCCCATAATTTACCGTGCCATAATTCAGAATCCCTTGCTGCTTTAGTAATAATTTCTTGTTGTTGTGGTGTTAAGCTATTCCACCTTTTTGTAGAAATGACTAAAAAATCAGGTACAGAGGTATGTTGATCTTCAGAATATACTTTAACCAACTCAATATGACGAGCATTGACCCATGTTGGAATATTATTTTCTGCTCCATCTATGATCCCCTGCTGTAATGCAGTATAGATTTCGCTGAATGAAACAGGTGTAGGAGAACCACCCATTAATTCCACCATTTTAATGCTTGTTTGTGATGGTTGAACACGAACTTTGATTCCTTTTAAATCTTTAGGATTTATAATTTCTTTATTTGAGTAAAAACTTCTTGTACCTGTATCATAGGCAGACAGTGCAAAAAAACCTTTATCTTTTGTCGAATTCATAATATCCCTACCAATAGGACCATAAACCACTGCGTCATGATGTTTTTTATCTTTGAATAGATAAGGTAGGCTAAAAACTTTATAAATATCAGCAAAAGATTCTAAATTACTGGAACCTTTTGTCATATCTAAGCCACCCTCAAGCAATAGTTCCATTGTTTCTCGTGCACTGCCCATTTGTCCATTGCCGTATATACGAATTTTTATTTCATTATTTGATAATGTAGCTACATCCTTAGCAAAATATTCAAAAGCTTTACTGACAGAATGATTTCTATCTAAATCATGAGCTAACTTTAAGGTAATTGGTGCAGCAAAGGCAGAATTTATAGAGAATCCTAATAAAATAGCTATTGATAGTAGTTTAGTCATAATGATCTCCTAGTGTGAGGTGAAAAAGATTCAGTTAATAAAAGAGAGGTACACTGTGGTGATACACTACACATCACATAGCACCTTTGTATAAAGAATTGCATTTTTGTCCAGGCTTGTAAAGAATGAATATTTCATTTTGTGACGTATATCTAATTTTTATTTCGTTTTTTCGCCTATCAATATAGATAATTGTTTGATTAAATAGATAAATATAAGAACAACTTATTTGGCTATACTATATTAGTATAATAAATCATTGATAATATGAAATTTTTATTCTAAAATTTTATTGTTGGAATTTATTTTTTATTTAAGAGAGGCTTTAGGAGGCACAAAATGTCTAAAACATTAGATGTGATTTGTTTAGGCCGTGTTGCGGTAGATCTTTATGCACAACAAATTGGTTCTCGTTTGGAGGATGCGAGTAGTTTTGCGAAATATTTAGGGGGATCATCAGGAAATGTTGCTTATGGAACGGCGATTCAAGGTTTGAAGTCGTCGATGTTGGCAAGAGTTGGCGATGAACATATGGGGCGTTTTTTGCGAGAAGAGTTGCAAAGTGTTGGTGTGGACACCAGTCATTTAATTACTGATAAAGAGCGTCTTACTGCATTAGTTATTTTAGGAATCAAAGATAAGGAGACATTTCAGACTGCTGACAAACCTCTAGACATACCTCTAGAGGTTTGATCTAATAGGCATATCGAAAAAAGGAAATGCCTATGCTCAAAAATACACCCTCACTCCAATATGAAATCGAGATGATAAGTCTCGAACAACTCGTTCCAAAAGACC
>NZ_KB903727.1 GCF_000379785.1 Gallibacterium anatis DSM 16844 = F 149
GGTCTTTTGGAACGAGTTGTTCGAGACTTATCATCTCGATTTCATATTGGAGTGAGGGTGTATTTTTGAGCATAGGCATTTCCTTTTTTCGATATGCCTATTAGATCAAACCTCTAGAGGTATGTCTAGAGGTTTGTCAGCAGTCTGAGTCCATAATATGGACCCTCGCTTATTTACTAAACTCTATCAAATCCAATCGCGTTTAGGATTACGTTCATGTGAAATTTCGGTAATTTGTGGTTATCGTGCGCCAGCAACAAATGCAGCAATGCATCGTCGTAGCAAAGGCGTAGCAAGTAATAGCTATCATATGCGCGGGCAAGCCATTGATTTCCGTATTGCTAATGTTTCACTGGATAATGTACGTAAAGTTGCACAATCATTGAATAATGGTGGGGTTGGTTATTATCCACGCAGTAATTTTGTGCACGTAGATACAGGACCTAATCGTACTTGGCGTGGAAGTTGATTAAATACAATACAATAATGATGAACGTACAAATAATTCCAGTTACCCCATTTCAACAAAATTGCTCTGTGATCTGGGACGATAAAAAAAATGCTGCCATTATTGATCCCGGTGGTGATACAGAAAGGATCATTAATTTTATTAATGAAAATGAATTGAAACCTAAAATGATCTTATTGACTCATGGTCATCTTGATCATGTAGGTGGTGCAGCGAAACTGAAAAGAGAATTTGATCTTGAGATTATTGGTCCGCATAAAGCTGATGACTATTGGTTACAAGGGCTACCACAACAAGCTGAACAATTTGGCTTACCATATTGTGCTCCTTTAACGCCTGATCGTTGGTTAGATGAAGGTGAGATGGTGCAGTTTGGTGCCATTTCTTTTTCGGTATTACATTTACCAGGGCATACTCCTGGTCATATCGGCTTTATTAATCAAGAAGAGAATATTGCTTTTACGGGGGATGTATTATTCCGTCGTAGTATTGGACGTACAGATTTTCCCGGTGGAGATTTTTCACAACTGATCAAAAGCATCAAAGAAAAACTCTGGCCATTAGCTGATGATACGCAAATTGTTGCTGGTCATGGGTTATTAACCACAATTGCAGATGAAAAAAGACAAAATCCTTTTTTAAATGCACAAAATATCGACTAGATAAATGAACTCTTTTTATCGATAAACCTCTAATAGCTGCTCCGTTATTGGAGGTTTTATTTTTCACACAGAATATCAGGAAGATGAGGATTAAAATTTATTATGTTGCGGGTTTTCTCTCTATATCCAGTACTCTATTTTTTCGTTCTGAATTTAATTATTTTATCAGTGAGCCGTCTTGGTTTAGCCTTTTGGCAGAAAGAACGGGTTGATGCAGTGGATGGTTGGTTTCCACTCCTAGTACAAGGTGTACGTATGGACGTGGTTTCGCTATGTTGGCTATTTGGTCTATTTGCTTTACTTTCAGCGCTCTTTTTAGATAAAACGCAATTTGGTTCTGTGTTTAGAGTGGTATTGCGAGTGGTATTAACGGCAGGATCTGTGTTTATCCTATTTATGGAATTAGCCACACCAGAATTTATTAGTACCTATGATTTCCGCCCAAATCGTCTTTTTGTTGAATATTTAGTTAATCCACATGAAGTCTTTACTATGTTAGCTAAGGGCCATTTAGTGACGATGATTATTTCAATTATTGTGACAGTATTGGCAACATGGGGATATTGGAAGTTATCAGGTTATGTAGTGCGTGATGCGAATGCGGGAAGCTGGCTATATCGTCCTGTAATTGCCGTTGTGGTTGCTGGATTAGTGTTTATGGGGGCGAGATCAACCTTTGATCATCGTGGAATTAATCCATCAATGGTTGCATTTTCGTCGGATCCACTGATTAATTCATTGGTGCTGAATTCTGGTTATTCTGTAATGTTTGCTATCCGGCAGATGAAACATGAAGAAAGCTCATCTGAAATGTATGGAAAATTAGAGCCAGAACAGATGTTGACGACTCTAAAACAATTACATCCACGTCCAGAAACAGATTATATTCAAGGTGATATTCCTTTATTAAGTAAAAATCCTGCGACATATCAAGGTAAACCTAAAAATCTAGTGATTATTTTGGAAGAGAGTTTAGGTGCACAATTTATTGGTGCATTAGGTGGTTTACCATTATCACCAAATTTAGATCAGTTGAGTAAAGAAGGTTGGTGGTTTGAAAATCTTTATGCAACAGGTACACGTTCAGTACGTGGCATAGAAGCAGTAGTTACTGGTTTTACGCCTACACCAGCACGTGCCGTAGTGAAATTAACCAATAGTCAGAATAATTTCTTCACCATTGCAGAGTTATTAGCTCGCAGAGGCTATCACACTTCATTTATCTATGGTGGGGAAAAACATTTCGATAATATGGCAAACTTTTTCTATGGTAATGGATTTAAATACATTATTGATGAAAAAGATTATCCAAATCCAAGTTTTAAAGGAACTTGGGGTGTATCTGATGAAGATTTATTTGCTAGAGCGGATCAAGAGTTTCGCAAGTTACACCAAGAAGGGAAACCGTTCTTTAGTTTAGTCTTTAGTTCAAGCAATCACGATCCTTTTGAATTTCCAGATAACAAAGTTGAGCTATATGAACAACCAAAAGCGACCAGAAATAATGCAGCAAAATATGCTGATTTTGCGATTGGTGAATTTTTTAAACGTGCGAAGCAATCAGATTATTGGAAAGATACAATTTTCTTGGTGATTGCAGATCATGACTCTCGTGTGGCTGGAGCTTCTTTGGTGCCGATTACGCATTTCCATATTCCAGCATTAATTATTGGTGATGGTGTTACACCGAAAACTGATGATCGTTTGGTGAGTCAAATTGATATGCCGCCAACCTTATTATCATTGATGGGAATTGATGCTGAATATCCAATGTTAGGTTTTGATTTAACTAAATATAGTCCGAATCGTGCGTTAATGCAGTTTGATAAATCAATGGCATTGATGAATGAGAAAAATCAAGTGGTGATTTTACAACCAGATACACAACCACAAGGTTTTACTTATGATAGTGTGAAGAAAAATTTGCAACCTGCATCAGTACCAGAGGAAATGAAGCAACAAGCATTAACCTATGCATTGTGGGGCAGTTATTTATATAAGAATCGCTTGTATCGTTTATCGGAAAAATAAATAATAACAACTTAAGCCACGCGATAAACCTTGTTGGTATAGTAGACAAAATGATTGCTAATTTTTGAAAAATTACACCAAGTGGATAAGGTAGTTGTTAATACTTTGTTAAATTAGATTTGATGGTAAATTACAAAATATTATTATAAAATTACCCTTTTTATATTATTGTTTACCTAAGGAATAGTTAAATAAAATGAAATACTTACAAAACATTTTGGGCTCTTTGGCTTGTTGCTTAATGAGCACTCAGCTACTGGCAGTCCAACCTGATGTCACTCAGTTATCCCAGTTAAAGGCGAATTATCAGCGTTCTTTTACACAAGATGTCCCTTATAAACCTATAGTATGGTTAGGAGATCGCTATGAAGCGGATGCCTTGCTTGAATTAGCAAGTACAGGGATTAGCATTGATGGGCAAAAAAAATATTTAATTCCAAGCGAAGAAATTGTGTTGGTTATGCCTCGTATTGATCTTTTATCAAAAAATATTAAAGCATTGGCTAAAACAACAAAGCACCTTTACCTTTTTGTTATGGTCGATGATAAATTCGCTGAACCGTACGGTGATCGTAGTTGGGAAACATTGATGAAAAGTGGTTTAGCGAAAAAGTTACCATCAAATGTGAAGTTATTCAAATTAGAAAATGACTCTGTAACCGCAACAGGCGATCGTAATAATTTTGAATATCCAACAGAATTTATGCAAAGTGCTGTTTTCAAAAAACAGGTAAAACCCAAATTTGAACAAGTAACGACAGTATACGACAATACACCTAAAAAGTAGTTTATTTTTTATATCTGAGAATTAACGATAAGGAACGAATTTATGAATAAGATTTATAAAACAAAATATTCAGTGGCTAAAAAAGAGATTGTAGTGGTTTCAGAGTTAACTGCAAGTCATGGAAAGGAAACCAGTAGTGTTGATCAAAATAATAAAAAATTAAATTTTTCGGCTAAACTTTCTGTGATTTTTTCTGCAATATTAGCAGAGTTGTTGTTTCCGAGTTTTGTTAGTGCTGAAACATTAATAATGAAAAACGGAAGTATTTATGCTCAAAAGAATAGTGATTATGATGACTTCAATACCCGTCAGTTTGTAGCCTTAAACCCAGCGGGTAATTTGGATAAGAGTAATCCCGGTCCAGTAGGACTGTATTCTGTAGTTATTGGTAATGACGCTACGGGGGGAAGTAAAGATAATGATAGGACCACGGTGATTGGCTATAAGTCAAAAGCTATTGCGGGAGAAGCAACAGTAGTCGGTGCAACTTCAGGTGCTGGCTCACAAGCAGTAGCAGTTGGTGCGAATGTTTACGCACAAGGTTATAGCTCCATCGCAATTGGTAGTGATGACCCTATTGATTGGAATATTGATGGTGTTGAAGGCAAATATGGAGTGAAGTTTCCAAAGGAAACATTGATTAATATTTATCAGGATCTTTGGACTGGAGCAGATAACAAGAAATTTTTTGCTAATCAAACTGAATTTTTGAGTTCCTATTGGAGTGGCGACCTTAGTAGTAATAAAAATGAAAAAGCGATTTGGTCTCCTACTTATGCAAGAAAATTAGGTGCTATTGCAATCGGTACTAGAACAATTGCGGGAGGAGAAGTATCTACTTCTATTGGTACTCTTTCCTTTGCTCTAGCAGATCGTTCTACTGCGATGGGGATCAAAGCTTATGTTGATACAGCCGCTACAGGTGGAACAGCAATTGGGGAAAACTCTCGGATTTTTGCTCCAAATTCTGTTGCTATTGGTAATAAAACGGAAGCAACTTCACAAGGTGCAATGGCATATGGTTATCAAGCTTATGCTGTAGGTAAAAACTCAATTGCTATTGGTTCTCAAGTAGCGGCTTCGGGAGCATTTTATACGGCTAATACTACATCGTTGTTACCCGCTTATGCTAATTTATCTAATGCTGCAACTCAGAAGAATGGTGATGATGTAACAGTTAATCTTGATGCATATACGAAATTTGATACAGACACGAATAGTTTATATACAAGTGGAGTGCCATTATGGCGAGATGGGGATGTTTATTTAACTATCGGAAGTGAACAAATTCAAAAAACTAAAATAGCTGATAATGGCAATAGTAGTAATTCAATAGTTATTGGGGGACGTTCTTATGCGGTGAAAAAGAACTCATTGGCAATTGGCTATTCGACATTAGCTGATTCCGATAATTCTTTTGCTATAGGTTCTTATACTTATGTGAAAGCCTCGTCAAATAATTCCATTGCAGTTGGTGTTGGCTCCTATGTGAGTGGTGCAGATAGTTTCTTAGCAGGAACTCAATCAAGAACCGAATCGCAGCGAACAGTTGTATTAGGACCATTTTCAACGATTGGAACAAACTCTGAGCGTGCGATGACATTTGGTTATTATTCTTCAGTAGGAAATAATTCTAGTAAAAGTATAGCCTTTGGAGCGTCATCTCACATTACTAATGGCGTAACTGATAGTATGGCGTTCGGGACTAATTCATTTATTGATGCGTCACAGCGTTTAGCTGCTAATGGTAGTATTATTACTGGGGCATTAGCTCTTGGAAAAGGAGCTATAGTTAGAAAAGGAGATAAAACTAAAGAAACTGGTAATAATGCTATGGCATTGGGGAAAGGCGCATTAGCAATGCTTGAAAACTCAGTTGCATTAGGGGTTGATTCACGAACAGATTATAAATATGAAGATTTAATGTTAGATCCGTGGGTTGCAAAAGGAGCAACTTCTGTGCCAACTTCAGGAAACACGGGGGTTATTTCTGTAGGTTCAACAGGAGCAGAACGCCGTATTGTAAATGTTGCGTCTGGTCGCCTAGATACCGATGCTGTAAACGTAGCACAATTAAAAACAATTGATGAAAAATTTGATATTGCAATCAAATCGCTCAATAATGGTGGCGGGGTTAAATACCTTTCTATTGAGCACATCAATTCAGCAGGTGAAGCAGGGGCAATCAATGCCAAAATTAAGTTGGGTGAAAACTATGCAAAATATGTAAACTTGAAAAAAACATTAAAAAACATTGAGGCTCGTAAAAAACTTAATAATGATAGCTTTAATGAGGAATCAGTAAAAAAACTTGAAGATACATTGAAGCAATTGCAAGATGAGTCTGTTAGTGCTGGTGTAGAAGGCGGATATGCAAAGATAGCTAGTAGTTTAGAGGCTATTACAATTGTTGAAAATGGTGGTAATTACCAAGAGGTATTAGATAAAATTGCGGCTGCAGCTGAAACAGATTCTAAAAGATCTGTTAATAATTTAACCCCAGAAGAAATCGCAAAATTAAAACAAAATAACAATTACTTAAATGATGGTGCTTCTGGAATTGATAGTATTGCTTTTGGTTTCGGGGCGAAAACATCAGGTGAAGATAGTGGCAATAAAGGCAAACACGCTATAGCAATTGGCTATGAAGCCGAAGCTAATGGAGAAAATGCTATTGCTATCGGTAACCTCGCAAAAGCCTTAGCAAATAATGCGCTTTCCATTGGTAATGGTAATAAAGTAAGTGGTGCTAATTCTGGTGCATTAGGGGATCCAAATTACGTTAGTGGCACAGGTACTTATGTTGTTGGGAATGACAATGGTACTAGCACTACTTCTATTGCCGCGACAAACTCGGGGTTCTTTGGTAACTCAAATAAGACTACTATAGCAGCACAAAATGCTCGTGTTATTGGTAATCTCAATACTATTTCTGCAAACAATGTTATGGTATTTGGTAATGAAATTACTGCTAATGTAGAAAATTCAGTTTATCTTGGTAATAATACTTCGGTAAGTAGTTTTTCTGGTGATTCAACTGCTGGCGTAACATCATATAATAAATATTCTGGTAGTTCTTCGGATATTACAACTTTATTCTCAGGTTATGTTTTTGCTGGAGCAGGAAGCAGTACAAATGGGGCTGTGAGTGTTGGTTCTATAGGAAAAGAACGCCGTATCCAAAATGTAGCAGCAGGTTTAATTAGCGCCAAATCAACTGATGCCATTAATGGTTCTCAATTATATGCTACAAATGATCTGTTAGGTAAGTTGGCAACTACCAAAATCAAATTTACTGGTAATACTAATTCTACAACAGAAACGCAACTTTATTCGCCCGATACTCCTCTCAATTTTGATATTAAAGGTGATGAAAATGATTTAACCTCTAAGGCTTCAGGTAAGGCTATTTCATTTTCTCTATTAAAAGAAACCTCTATAGAGGATAAGAAAGATAGTTTAAAAACTGCAACAACAAAAGCAATTTATGATGCAATTGTTGGTGCAAAAACTACAGTAACTCAAACTCCTAATTCCCCTTATTTAACAGTAACACCTACTGTTGGTACTGGTTTAACTGCAAATGCATACTCTGTTGCATTTGATTATGACGCTTTAAAAAGAGATTTAACAGGGGAGTTGCCATTTGCAAAATCAGATGCTAGTAACTTAAGTTCAGATAATATTACTGCTTGGAAAAATACTCTCGGCTTAAATAATCTTTCTCCAAATATTGGCTATAGAGCAGGGGAAAGCACTGAGCGAAAAACTGTACAGGCTTCAACTGGTTTGACTTTTGTTTCAAAAGATGAGAATAAATTAAAAATTACCGCAAAAGATGAGGGAATAATTGAATTTTCCCCGCAAGATTATGCTTATACAAAAGGTGAAGTGGACCAAAAACTTAATGATTTAACTTCAACTTTAAATATTGCAGGAGATGGAACTTCACAAGGTTCTGTTAAACTTAAAAGTGAGGTGTTGGGGGTAAAAGGAACAGATAAGCAGATTATTACTAAGGCAGAAGGTCAAAATATCACTGTTAGTCTTGCTAAGGAAGTTACAGATAAAATTACTAAAATTGATGATAAATTAGATAAATCTGATTTAACAAATGAAAAAATTAGTGGGACCTTAACTAAAGGTAATGTAGTTGATTCAAACACTGTATCTGTTACAGGTACAGGTGCCAATCGTTTATTAGGAGATGGAAATCTTTCATTTGATGTTAAAGATGGATCGATTACATCTGCTAAATTAGCAGATAAGGCAGTAACTTCAGGTAAAATTGCTGATGGAGCGGTAACAGCAGATAAATTATATGATATCAAATTAAAATATAAGGCGAATAATGAAGAAACACCTAAAGAAATCAGTTTAAAAAATGGAAGTTTGAAATTCACTGATGGTAATAACACTACTGCTAGCGTGGAAAATGATGGAGTTGTTAAATATAGCGTTAAAACTACAACATTAAATCATGATACGGCAACGGGAGCGGTATCTGTAGATGATAGTTCAAAAACTTATTTCGCAACGGCTGGTAATGTGGCTGAGATGTTCAAGAAAACATCAGAATCACTAGCCAACAAAGGCTTAGATTTTACAGGTTCATTGAGTTCAAATGGACTCAAAATTCACCGTAACTTAGGTGATGAAGTGAAGATCATTGGGGCAAAAGATACCAATGAGGGTTTAGGGCAAATTACAGATTACAGTGCAAAAAATTTAGCAACTTTAGTTGATGCGACAAGTGGTACTATTCAGATTGCGATTAAGAAAACTCCTGAATTTGAGGGAATTTTACTTAAGGGACAAGATGGAACGAATGGAAAAGATGGCTTTATCGGAGTGGATAAAGATGGCAATGTAATCGTAAAAAATGGTATTGATGGCAAAAATGGAGCAGATACAACAGGTTCTAAAGTTGTGACTGAAGATAGCTTAAATGCTACAGCGAAATTAGCCTATAAAGCTAATAATCAAGGGTACAATGGACAAGAGAATCCTTCGGTTTCCCTTACTCAAGGGCTAAATTTCACCAATGGTTCAAATACTACGGCAGAGATAGCAGCTGATGGTGTAGTGAAATACAATGTTAATACTGCAACCTTAGAGAATAATTCAACAACAGGTGAAGTTTCTGTAAAAAATTCAGATAGTGGTACGAATTTCGCAACAGCTAAAAATGTTGCGGATACGATTAATGCTGCTTTAGGTAAAGTCTCTAATCTTAATTTAGTTGCAGATAACACAGATGCTACAGGTAAAGTTGAATTACCAACTCAAAGCTTAAGTATTAAAGGTACGAAAGATTTTATTACTACTAAGGTTACAGATAATAGTAATGATATAACGATCGATCTTGATCAAAAAGTGAAGGACCAATTAGCAAGTATCAGTTCAACTGCTGGAAATGCTGCAACGAAATCCCTAAATAATATTGATGAAGCTGGTAAAAATGTTATTACAAGTTTAATTACCGCAACTGGTAATAATGATATTTCTGTACAGACAACTGGTGGAACAAATGGTACTGAGAAAAACTTCTCCATAAGTTTGAATAAAGCAGATACAGTTGCAACTAATGAAACTAAAGCAGTAACAAGTGAAGCAGTTTATAAGGCAATTACCGGTGCAAAAACAACTGTTACTGCGGATAAAACTAATGTAGCAAATTCTGATTATTTAACGGTAGGCGGAGCTAAATCTAATGATTTAGAGGGAAATACTTTTACTGTTGGTTTAACTCAGAAAGCTACTGATGCTTTGAAAGCCATTGAAACAGCCTTGAAACCGTCTGACGGTCCTGATTCTAAGCCAAGTGGATTAGCTAATACAGACCTAAGTAATATATCGGATCAAGGTAAAAATGCAGTTAAGGACCTAGCAATTGAAGCTATTGATGTTAAAGCAAAAGAAAATAGTGGTTTATCTGTTGAAATAGATGAAACTACAGATCACAAGAAAACATTTACCATTGACTTAGCAAAAGCTACATTGAGTAAGAAAGAGGATGGTACTGTTGGAGTAGATAAAGCGGGGAATACTTTCGCAACTGCTGAAAATGTAGCAAGTACAATTAATGACATATCGAGCGAATTGACTAATAAAGGTCTTACCTTTAAAGGTGATAGTGGGGCTGATATTGCGAAAAAATTAGGTGATACGGTTACGGTTAAAGGTGGAGTAACTAATACCAATAATCTAACTGAAAATAATATTGGTGTAATCGCTGATAAAGATCAAAATTTAGTGATTCAACTCGCCAAAAAGTTAAGTGGTTTAACAAGTGTAGCAACGGAAACCTTAACAGCAAGTACCTCGGTAACAACACCTAAAGTCATTTTTGGTACGGGGGATAATGCACCAACTTTAACTGGTGTTGTGGGTGAAGATGGTACAAAAGCAATTGATTTTGCAGGTGCGAAAATCACTAAAGTTGGAAAAGGAACAGAAAATGACGATGCGGTGAATGTAGGGCAGTTAAAAGAACTTGGTATTACTCCAGACAAAGCCGTTGTTAGTTATGATAATCTTGATAAAACCTCAATTACATTAGGACAAAAAGGGGCTGATGGCGAGAATTCAGCACCAGTAGCTATTAATAATGTAGCAAGTGGTTTAGGCTTGGATGGAAAAGATGCTGATGGTAATGGTTCAACAAGTGATCCAAAAGCAATTTCACCAGAAAAAGCAAAAGACGCTGTAGCTAAATTACTTGAAACTAAAGGTGAGGCACTTAATAAAGCGACAAATGTTGGTGATTTACAAGCTGTAGCACAGGCTGGGTTAGATTTTGTTGGTAATGACGAAAAAGTTGTTCATCGCCCACTTGGTACAAAATTAAGCATTGCTGGTGAAGGTGTTGATAAAAATGCATCACAAACATTTAGTTCTGCTTCAGGTAATATCAATGTCGTTAATAACATTGATAACACCTTAACGATTCAATTAGCTAAAGCACTCACTAATATCAGTAGTATTGGCGGAAGTGAAGGTCAAGGAAAAATTAGCTTTGATAAAGGCGCTGTAAACTTCAACGATAATGTAATCGCTGGAATAAAAAGTGCAGTTTCAGAGCCAACAGAAGGTAAGGATTACCTAGATGCATTAGCTAATGCTGATGATTCAAGTGCGGTTAATGTATCTGATCTGAAAAATGCAACAGAAGCATTAGGCAACAAATTAACTGATGCAGGTTTATCATTTGCAGGCGATAGTGGTAATAACGTTACCCGTAAGTTGAGTGAAACCTTATCTATTAAAGGTGGAGTTACTGATGCAAGTAAACTCACTGACGATAACATTGGTGTTGTAGCTGATGGTTCAAGCTCATTAAATGTTAAATTATCTAGTGAGTTGAAGGGTATGACTTCGTTTGAAACGGCTGCAAATGCTGATGGCACAAGTACCAAACTTGATGCGAATGGCATTAAAGTTACGGGACAAGATGGTAAGTCTGCAGAGTATGGTCTAGATGGTTCTACTATTGCTAATAAAGAGGGTTCAGCAACTTATGGAGCAAATGATGTAACCTTCAAAGATGCAAATAATAAAGAATTAATAAAACTTGATGCTGCAAATAATGCTATTGTAGTGAATGGTAAAGATGGTAAGGACGGTATTACTATCAACGGTGAAACGAAAACAATTACTGGTTTAGATCAACGTACCATTAATGGAGAAGATTATGGTAAGGGAGATAATCGCGGTAATGCAGCAACAGAAGGTGCGGTGAAGGATCTTGCTGATGCGATTGGAGTAGGTTCAACAAATAAATTGCCTGTTGATGGAGCGACAGGAGCAGGTGGAAAAGATGGGCTAAATGGCACTTCTATTTTAGATAAAGTTCAAGCATTACGTGATGGTACCGCTGGTAACGCAGTTTATACTACCGAGTCTGGTGAGCGTTTGATTAAGCTTGAACAAGATGGTAAACCTGTTTACTACAAAGAGAGTGATGTTGAAAAAGCAGCGGATGGTAGTTCTGTTGCTAAAGAAGGTGCGAAAGATGTACCAACAGATAAAATTGTTATTTCTACTGTTAACCCAGATGGTTCAACAACTAAAGCGACTAAATTAGCTAACGTAGCAAGCTCAATTGGTGGTGAGGTGAAATCAGGTAGTAACAGCTTTATTGACAATTTAAACAAAGTTGGGGCTACTGGTGATGGCTCAGTAAATCCAAATACTGCTGTAACTGCACAAGATTTGAAAAACTTGGCAGACACTGGATTTAAGCTTCAAACTAATGATAATAAGGTTGATACTGTTAAAGCGGGGAATACTGTTCAAGTTAAAGATGGTATTAATACAAAAGTATCTAAAGTGGAAGAGAAGGCTGGTGTATTTAGCTATAGTATTAATGTGAATGGTGTACCTATGACTTATGTTAATAAAGAAGGTAAAGCATTAGCTAAAGTTGGTGATCGATTCTTCTTATTGAAAGATAACGGCGAGTTAGATCTTGAAGGTAGTACACCAGAAAATACAAAAATAGCAGGTGTTGCACTTGTTGATCCGCAAGGTGGTTCAGAGGCTCAAACACTTGATAATATTAAAAATGGTGAACTGAAAGCAGATAGTAAGCAAGCTGTGAATGGTGGTCAAATTGCTAATATTCTTGGCACAGATGCTGAAGGTAAAGCGATTACAACCAATATAGGTGGTACAGGTAAAGACAATATTGATTCAGCTATCAAAGCAGTTAAAACCGCTTCTGTTTCTGAAGTAACTGCTGGTGATAATGTTGAAATTAATACTGTAGAAAGTGATTCAGGTAAAAAAGTATCAATCAGTACAAGTATGAATCCTAACTTTGATACTGTTGGTCTTGGTGCAATACGTGATCAAGACGGTAAATTGCAACCTCGTATATCACTTGGTGTAACTAAAGATGGTGCATTAGCAGTCGCGGGAGCAGATGGTAAATCACCTGTTCGTATTACCAATGTTGCAGATCCTGTTCAAGATAGTGATGCTGTGAATAAACGTTATGTTGATATGCATAATCGTAAATTACGAGGAGGTATTGCAGGAGCAATTGCAACAGCAAGTTTGCCTCAGGCATATACATCAGGTAAAAGCCTATTTGCGGTTTCAGGTGGAACTTATGGTGGTCAAAGTGCTGTAGCTTTAGGTGTATCAAGAATATCTGATAATGGCAAGATGATTATTAAGTTAGTTGGTAGCACTAATACTCAAGGTTCTGTGAGTGGAGGAGTTGGTGTTGGATTTGAATGGTAAACAATAAGGTGTAGTAGACAAAATGGTTGCTGATTTTTAAAAAACTACACCAAGTGGACAAAGTGGTTGCTAATAATTATTTTCTAAGATTATTAGCAACTCTTTTTATTGGCATAGTAGACAAAAAGGTTGGTAAAAAGTGGGTTAAAGCTTTATAGTACAAGTGTAGTGGTACACTAATTTTGCAGTCCTCAATAGGTGGTAAACTATCACAAAAAGAGGATATTAAGATGAGAAGAACATTTAGCCCGGATTACAAAGTTGCCGCGGTAAAATTAGTCACCGAGCAAGGTTATTCTGTTGCCCAAGCCTGTTTGGAATTAGGGATAGGCGAAACGGCATTACGTCGTTGGATAAAACAAGTCCAAGCAGAAAAACAAGGCTATGTATTGCCCGGAACGAAGCCCTTATCACCGGAACAACAACGGATACGAGAGCTTGAACAACGCATTAAAA
>NZ_KB903728.1 GCF_000379785.1 Gallibacterium anatis DSM 16844 = F 149
GGTATGGGCTATTTTGTCTTATTTATGGCGTCAATTTTACTTGTTTGAGGCATGGGTAAAACAATCAGCGAAAATGACCGCTGGCACCGTTATCTGAAAGGAAAAGCAAGAGAAAAGCGACAAAGTAAAAAAACAAACCCACTTTTATCAAATGATTTTGGAAAGATGGGTTTGTCAGCAGTCTGAGGATAGTGTCAAACACTATCCTTCCTTCTATTTAAATTTTAGACAAAGTTTAAGGTTTATAAATAATCTCCACACCCTCTTCGTCTTCTTCCGACCAATCATCCCAGTCATCGTCATCTTCTTCAACATCCGCCAACTGTTGCTGATGATAATCTTCCCATTTGAATTTAACCTCTTCATTCTCGGCAACAACCGCTTTTTCGCGCGGATTGGCTTCAATAAAGTCCATCACCTCTCTGACCAAATCCGGTACATTGCGCCCTGTCGCGGCGGAAATCAGATAATAATCACCGTCCCAACCGATACGCTCAACAATGTCCGCTGCACGCTGTTGCGCCTCTTCATCACTCAACGTATCTATTTTATTGAAAACCAACCAACGCGGTTTATCTGCTAATTTTTCGCTGTATTGGAACAATTCGGTTTCTATAATCGCAATATTATCTGCCGGATCACTCTCATCAATCGGCAGAATATCCACCAAATGAATCAACACACGACAACGTTCAAGGTGTTTTAAGAAACGCGTTCCCAAACCGGCGCCTTCAGATGCCCCTTCGATCAATCCCGGAATATCCGCAATCACGAAACTACGGTTTGCATCCACTTTCACCACACCTAAACTCGGCACCAATGTGGTAAAAGGATAATCCGCCACTTTCGGCTTTGCCGCCGACACCGCACGGATAAAAGTCGATTTACCGGCGTTAGGCAACCCCAACATTCCAACATCGGCAAGCAGCATTAATTCCAGCTGTAAATCACGTTTTTCGCCCGGCGTACCGTTCGTTTTTTGGCGAGGGGCACGATTCACTGACGATTTAAAACGGGTATTTCCCAAACCGTGATAGCCACCTTTTGCCACCAACAGCTTCATATTATGTTCTGTTAAATCACCGATAATCTCTTTAGTATCGTTATCCACCGCACGCGTACCGACCGGCACACGTAACGTAATGTCATTACCGCGATGTCCGGTGCAGTTAGAACTGCGCCCGTTCTCGCCTCGTCCTGCCGCAAACCGTTTTTCAAAACGATAATCTACTAATGTATTTAAATTTTCATCGGCAATGAGATAAACGTCGCCGCCATCGCCGCCATCGCCGCCATCCGGGCCACCTTTTGGAATATATTTTTCACGACGGAAACTGACACAGCCATTGCCGCCATCACCGGCTTCAACACGAATTAAGGCTTCATCAATAAATTTCATCTTGTTTTAATCTCCTATTGCGTCACAGGACGCTTTTTCAATAATTTATGTCCTAATGCCGAGCATAAAGCGCCTAATACTACAATAAAAGCACCAATATATGCCAAAGTATTTAATTCGGATGCCGGCACAATATCCGGATAGATTCGGTGGAAAGTTTCAACAAACACAATGGTAAACAAAGGCGTTAATGTAATAATTGAACTCACTTTGGACACTTCCCAACGATTTAAGGCTTCGGCATAAGCACCATAAGCAATTAATGTATTTAAACAGCAATAGACTAAACATAATGCTATCGGCCAAGTCAAATTTTCTAATTTAGCCGGATGACTTAACGGTGTAAAAATTAATGAGGCGCCGATATAAAAAATAAATAAAATCTGCTGTGAATTAAAACGGCGTAACAATAATTTTTGTGCAATCGCATAAGAAACCCAAATAATTGCCGCAGAAACACAGATAATAACCCCCTTAGTGTAGGTGGTTAAACTGGTAAACAATTCGACTAAACGGGCGTTAAAGAAAGTCAGTAAGCCAATAAATAAAAGCAATGCGCCAACTTTCTGATTCCAGCTCAATTTTTCCTTAAAAATCAACACACCGGCAAGCATCATAATAAATGGCGACACCTGTCCGAGCACTTGCGAAACCGAAGGATTAATATATTCCAACGATGTGTTGAATAAAATAAAGTTTATTGCTAACCCCAAAGTACCAATCATTGTGATCCAGCGAAAACGCGGATTAAACGCAATGCGAAACTTCGGCATTTTTCCTGTTGCCAGCAAAATGATCGCTAACCCCAGCATCGCAACCAAAAAACGCAACCAGACTATGGTATAACTATCCAAAACAGTTAAAACACGCTGCAATGCAAGCGGCAGAGATCCCCAACAGATCGCTGTCGTCAATGCCAATAAAAACCCTGATAGTGGTCGTTCTACTTGCTTTTGCTTCATCGTTTTTCCTTACTTTCTTCTCTTTCTGCTCAGAATACTCTCAATCTTTTGATGGCTCAATTCAGGAAATACTATACTTTTTTCATCAAAATGCCTAAATGGCTGAAACTCCGTTCATAACGGTAGAATCTTTATATTTGAGAGGAACAATCTCTCGCAAATCAAGGCAATTCATAGAACAATGATTTATCCGTTATTCTGTGAGTTCAAACATTAAAATATAAAAAACTGCACCCATCAGTAAAAACCGTTGGGTGCAGTTAGAATTAAAAAATTTGGCTTACAAAAAAACGATTATTTAATTTTCGCTTCTTTATAAATAACGTGTTTACGAACAACCGGATCAAATTTTTTGATTTCCATTTTTTCCGGCATATTACGTTTATTTTTAGTTGTAGTATAGAAATGACCTGTTTCAGCAGTAGAAACTAGTCTGATTTTCTCACGAGCACCTTTTGCTGCCATTTTTCAGCTCCTTAGATTTTTTCGCCTTTAGCACGAAGATCAGCTAAAACTGCATCGATGCCTTTTTTATCAATAATACGCATACCTTTCGCTGTTAAGCGTAAAGTTACGAAACGGTTTTCACTTTCAACCCAAAAACGGTGGGTATGTAGGTTCGGTAAAAAACGACGACGAGTTGCGTTCAATGCGTGTGAACGATTATTACCAACTGCCGGACGTTTGCCTGTTACTTGACAGACTCTGGACATTTGTAATTCTCCAATAATTAACTAAAGCTTAAGCTCAACGGCTCGGATTACCAACATTCTAATTGGTTTAGATTTGTTAGCTACCTCGTCAGGTATTAAAACCCGACCCGCTACTAACTATATTAAAGGTCGTGGATTATACTCACTTTATCTTGATTTCTCAAGCCTGATCATAAAATACCTGCAGAAAAAGAGAAAAAATATCCCATTTTTCCACCTATTTTAACGTTTCGACACATATTGCCGCTTCTCTCGATTTTGCAACACTAATCGTAAAATAGTAATAGAATTCATCACAATCACTGTCGATTCTAATAAAATTCCACCGAATGAGCCGACTAAAATATTATTTGTCAACCAACAGCCTGATCCCACCAACATCAGTAAACGCATTGGAATACCTTTCAATAAAAAGAGGGAAATTGTGCCAATGGTTGTACCGAAAATCGGAAAAAACTGCCAAAAGGAATCAGCTACTGTATAGCCAAAAACAATCCCTATAATGACAAAGAAAAGTGCCACATATTTTGAAGAAACATAAATCGATGTTGCTGTACGGCACGCCGACAACAACGAACTTAGTGCCGAAACCGACGACCCTAATAAAATAAAATGCGACATATAGGTCAGATTTTGCACCAACATCACAATCTTTAATTTTCTATCGTTACGTTGATAAAAACTCAGCACCCCTAGAATAAAGGCAAGCACGCCCAAAAATTGCGGTAAGTTAAATATCTGTTCCAGCATATCGCATTGATCCTAAAAAGTTTCACATAAAATCAGACTTATTATCCTACCGATAATCATAAAAATAAACCACTGTTTCAATTTTAGTTGAACGCCTACATTACTTATCAATATCAATTATTTGCTTATTTCTAATTCATAATTGATTGTTTATAATCCTATCATCCTATGGTGTTTTAAAGTTTGACAGTATGAAAAAAGAAAATGCACCTGAAGCTGTGGCTTCAGTAATGAAAGTATTCAGTATTTTAGAAATCCTATCGGAACAGAAAGATATCGGAATAACCGAGCTATCTCAGAAATTAATGATGTCAAAAAGTACAACCTATCGTTTTCTGCAGACAATGAAAACCTTAGGTTATGTTTATCAAGAAGATGATAGCGATAAATATGGCTTAAGTTTAAAGCTTTTCGAGCTAAGCGCCAGATCGCTAGAATATGTTGATCTTATCTCTTTTGCGGATAAAGAAATGAGAAAAATATCTAACCAAACCAGCGAAGCTCTTCACTTGGGAATTTTAGATAATCACGAAATTGTCTATCTCCATAAAATAGACTCGCAATATAACCTCAGAATGCAATCCAGAATAGGTAGACGAAATCCATTATACAGCACAGCTATCGGTAAAATATTACTTTCCGGATTTAGCGATGATGAAGTAAAACAAATATTATCACCTGTAAGCTTTGTAAAATCGACTGAAAACACCATTGAGAACATTGAAGATTTAATAAATCAACTACAAATGGTACGGCAGAATCATTACGCTCAAGATAATGAAGAACAAGAGGCTGGAATTATTTGTATCGCGGCTCCAGTTTATAACCGCTTAGGTAGAATTATTGCAGGGCTTTCAATCTCTTTACCAACAATCCGCTTTAAAGAAAAGGATCGCCCATATTTAGTCAATTTATTACAGCAGGCAGGAAAGCACATTTCTGAACGCTTAGGTTTCTATGGCTATCCTGCGCTACAAAACCATAATTAAATTGATGGCATTGCAATTTTTGGAATAATCGCACCTTTGTGTTGAATAACCGTTCCAGCCAACAAATGTCCTGCTTGTGCCGATTCCACAATGGTTCCGCCTTGCAGGCGTTTTGCCAAATATCCGGCACTGAAAGAATCACCGGCAGCAGTGGTATCGACTACTTTTTCCACACGTGTGGCTTCTACTTGATAACGTTCCGATTTAGTTGCTATTACACAAGGTTCTTTCCCTCTTTTCACCACGACTTCTTTCACACCTAATTCCAATGCTTGTTGGATAGACTGCTCATAATCAGTGAAACCGAACAGAGCCTGATCATCCTCAAAGGTTAAAAATGCAATATCGGACAGCGCCAACATTCTTTCGTAAATATGTCTTGTGATTTCAACATTTTCCCATAATGCCGGACGATAATTGTTATCAAAAATCACTGTGATGTCGGTTTGAGCAATAGCATCCAACAACTTTTCTCGATCACAATTCGGTAAAATTGCTAGACTAATACCGCTCAAATAAAGATAAGAATAACCAGAAAGCAGGTTTGCTATTTCGTTGATAGACAAATCTGCCAACCAGTAACGTGCAGCAGCATCATTACGCCAATATAAAAACCGACGCTCACCTTGAGGGTCAGTTTTAATCATATATAAGCCGGGCTGCTTATTGGCAACGACAGCGACCGCAGCAGTATCTATGCCTTCTTGTTGCCAATAATTGATCATCGCCCGGCTTAAATCATCTTGCCCTATTCCGCTAAGATAGGACACTTTTGCTGAAGTACCTAACAATCGAGAAAGGTAAATCGCCGTATTAAGCGTATCTCCCGCAAACCCTTGACGATAACAGTCATTATCGTTCCAGAGTTCAATCATACATTCCCCTAAAATTGCAATTTTTTTCTCCATCATTTTTTCCTTTCTATAAACTGGAATTGAAAAAAGAATAATCCGTTTCTTTATTTTTGAAAAGCTGTTTTATTATTTTTTATGAAAAAATATTTATTGAACTAATGGCAAAAAAATCCCGCTTACTACACTTTTGGCATTAAGCGGGATCAGAAGGAAATTATTGATGATAATGTGTTAAGAATCTGGCAAGTTTGGTCATCGCTTCTTCAATTTGATGAACATATGGCAAGGTGACAATGCGGAAATGATCCGGCTTATGCCAGTTAAAACCACGTCCGTGAACCAACAACACTTTCTCTTGTGTTAAGAGATCAAACACAAATTTTTCATCATCGTGGATGTTATACATTTCTGTATCGATTTTCGGGAACATATACATTGCGCCTTGCGGTTTAACGCAACTCATACCGGGAATTTGATTTATCATCTCATACGCTTTATTACGCTGTTCCAACAACCGTCCGCCCGGCAAAATAAATTCGTTAATACTTTGATATCCACCCAACGCTGTCTGTATGGCGTGTTGCATCGGTACAGTCGCACATAAACGCATTGATGCCAACATATCCAAGCCTTCAATATAGCCGGCAGCCGCTTTTTTCGGTCCGTTAAGCACCATCCATCCTTGACGGAAACCGGCAACACGATAGGCTTTAGATAAGCCGTTCAGGGTAACAGTTAATAAATCCGGTGCTAATGCCGCGATATGGTGATGAACCGCACCGTCATATAAAATCTTGTCATAAATTTCATCCGCAAACACAATCAGTTTATTTTGACGTGCCACTTCCGCTAATTCCAACAATAATGCTTTGCTATAAACCGCGCCGGTCGGGTTATTCGGATTGATGATCACAATCGCCTTGGTACGTGGTGAAACTTTTTGCTTAATATCTTCTATATCCGGAAACCAATTCTGCTCTTCATCACATAAATAATGCACCGCTTTACCGCCGGAAAGCGTTACTGCCGCGGTCCACAACGGGTAATCCGGCATCGGCACCAACACTTCATCGCCATCATTCAAAAGTGCCTGCATTGACATTGTAATCAATTCCGATACACCGTTTCCGATATAAACATCATTGACACCGATATTCAGTAATCCTTTCGATTGATAATATTGCACAATCGCTTTGCGCGCAGAATAAAGCCCTTTGGAATCACAATATCCCTGCGCTGTCGGCAAATTGCGGATGACATCCACCAAAATTTCATCCGGCGCTTCAAAACCGAACGGCGCCGGATTGCCAATATTCAATTTTAAAATCTTATGCCCTTCTTCTTCTAAACGACAAGCCTCTTTATGTACCGGTCCACGAATATCATAACAAACGTGTTCCAATTTATCTGATTTTGGGAAAACATCCATCACTGCCACCTTGAACAATTTATTAACAATAATGACTTACTTTACGCCAATTTTTTCGGCTTAGAAAGATTTTCAAGAACTTTATTTGAAATTACGGTAAAATTACCGCTTTTATAACGTTTGGATAAATAGAATAGCTATTGACAATGGATGTATTGCAACAACTGAAATCATTACTCACTACGCAGATTGCTATTTATCAACCTGATTGCCGACGCTTTGGTGAAATCCAAGCATCCATAGAGGCTTCAAATATTGATCTTATCGCTTGGTTGAAAGGGCAAACCGTATTTCCGCAATTTTATTTGCAACAACGCCAACAGCAATATCAAATTGCTGCGGTCGGCGAGGTAAGCCACATCACCTCATTTACAGAATTAAGTGAATTTAAACAGAATTATCCTCATTTTACGCTCGTCGGCGGCGTTCAATTTCGAGGTGAAGTGAAGTTTATTTTGCCTCGCCTTTATTTGCATTACCAACAACAGACATTAACTGTTAAGTTATTGTTTGATCAACAAATTTGGCAACAGGAAAAACAACAACTGCTGCAAATTCTACAACAATTACCACACATTCAACCTTGTAATGAAATCAAGGCAATGACACCGATACTTCGCCATCAAAGCAGTACGCAATCTCAATGGCGACAGTTAATCCAACGCGCATTAAATACGATCAAGCAGCAGCAATTCAATAAAGTGGTGCTGGCCCGCGAAGCGGTGTTTCATCTCGATCAGCCGCTAAACGGTTATGATTTTCTGGCATTAAGCCGTCAAACTAACCAGCATTGTTACCACTTTGCTGTTGTTGAATCAGCACATTCTATGTTTTTGGGTGCTAGTCCGGAATGTTTATATCGTCGCACCGATTCGCAATTCCAGACTGAAGCACTCGCCGGCACCGCTCCTATTGGTGAAACGGATGAACAACAACGACAATATCAACAATGGTTATTGCAAGATCAAAAAAATCTCGTGGAAAATCAATTTGTTGTTGATGATATTTGTCAAAAAATTCAGCCTTATTGTCAAAAAATTGAGGTCGGCAAAGTGCAATTACGCCAATTACGCAAAGTTCAGCACCTCTGCCATCCGATTGATGCAAGTTTGCAACCGCAACATCAATATTGGGAACCCTTATTTGCATTACATCCGACCGCTGCGGTTGCCGGTTATCCAAGACAAGCGGCATTATCATTTATTAAGAGTAATGAGCCGTTTCAACGTGGCTGGTATGCCGGCGCAATCGGTGTGATCTCGCACGCTTTTGCTGAATTTTGTGTTGGGCTGCGCTCTGCAAAACTCACTCATCAACAATTACATCTCTTTGCCGGTGCCGGCATTGTTAAAGAATCTCAAGCAGATGAAGAGTGGCAAGAAATAGAAAGAAAAATGTCCGGATTGCTCTCTCTGTTTGAACGCAAATAGGATAAGGAGAATACCATGTCTATCAGTACATTTAACCGTTGCTGGTCTAAAGTCATTTTGGAATCACTGCTCCGTTACGGTGTGAACCATATCTGCATTGCACCCGGTTCACGTTCAACACCGCTTACACTCGAAGCCGCACGGTTGCAGGATGAAAGCCGCGTAACCTGCCATACTCACTTTGATGAGCGCGGTTTAGGCTTTTTTGCGCTCGGTTTAGCCAAAGCAACGCAAAAACCGGTTGCCATTATTGTTACCTCCGGAACTGCGGTAGCCAACCTTTATCCTGCCATTATTGAGGCTTACCAAACACAAACTAACCTCATCGTATTAACCGCTGATCGTCCGATTGAATTAATCGAATGTGGCGCAAACCAAGCTATTTTCCAACAAAAAATATTTGCTCACTATCCGATTGCTGAAATTAATTTGCCGAAACCAAGTCAAGATTACAGCGCAAATTGGTTAGTGTCGACCTTAGATCAAGCTTGCTACCAACAACAACTTACGCCGGGTGTCGTTCATATTAACGTGCCGTTCGCCGAACCACTTTATCAAGCGGATGTACAACAAATCGACAGCCATTCGTGGCTACAACCGATTGCTTCTTGGTTACACAGTCAAAAACCGTGGGTGAAACATCCGGAAAATCAAGTTGAAGTGCTGATTCACGAAAATTGGGATCTCTGGCGAACAAAACGCGGCGTTGTCGTTGTCGGACGTTTGCCGTTGGAACAAAGTATGAGTATTAGCGCTTGGGTGAATACTATGGGTTGGGTATTGCTTACGGATGTACAATCTTCTGTTGAGCCGACATTACCTTACGCCGATATTTGGTTAGCCAATAAGACCGTTTTCCAACAGTTATTGCAAGCAGATATTGTGATTCAGCTTGGCGGCGGCATTGTCAGCAAGCGAATTAATCAATTTTTAGCCTCCTTTCACGGTGAATATTGGCTGGTTGATGCTTCACATCGCCGTCTTGATCCGTCACATCATCAACAAACCCGTTTTCACGCCAAAGTGCACCATTGGTTGCGCGCTCATCCGCCACTTAGACAAAAACCGTGGCTGCTGGAACCGTTAGCACTGTCACAATTCTGTGATAATTTTATTGAACAGCAAGTTGGCAGCAATTTAAACGAGGCGTCATTGGCTCATCATTTGGAACGATTATTACCGGCAAACGGCATTCTGTTCCTCGGCAACAGCCTGTTTGTACGCTTAGTTGATGCACTGTGCAAACTGCCGAACAACTATCCGATATACACGAATCGTGGTGCAAGCGGTATTGACGGTTTATTGGCAACCGCCGCCGGTGTTGCCATTGCTCATCAACGCCCTTTAATCGCTTTTATCGGCGACATTTCCGCACTGCACGATCTCAACTCGTTCGCTTTATTCAGAAAGGTCAAATTACCTACCATTATTTTTGTGATTAACAATAATGGCGGGGCGATTTTTGATATGTTGCCGGTGGAAAATGAAGCAAAAGAACAATATTATCGCTTGCCACATAATTTAGAATTCTCACAAATCGCCAATATGTTTGAGCTAAATTATGCACGACCTTATACTTGGGCAGATTTAAGTTCCACCTTAAAAACGGCTTATATGCGTAAATCCGCCACCATTATTGAAATTAAAGTCGGTGCCAGCGAGGGCAGTACAATTTATAAAAATCTGCTGGAACAAATCGCACAAGCGGTTATCGGCGATTAACACTCACATCAAAAGAAAACAGGCTGTCATTGGACAGCCTCTTTTTATTTTGCATCTTTAATCAAAAAACTGAATAACAATGCAATGATACAGATAAGATTCAACACCAACCACGCACTTTGTAGACCATAAATATCCGCTGCCTTGCCAACCAATGGTGACACCATTCCACCAAGCGTGATGCCTAATCCTAAGGTGATTCCTGAAGCAAAACCGACACTTTTCGCTAAATATTGCTGTCCCAACACTACAATTGGACTATATTGCGCAAACAATCCGACACTTAACGGAATCAACAACAACATTGAGAGCCAATAATATTCGCTGTTAGTAAACAGAATCATCGCTGGTACTAAAATCAGATAGCAATAACGGATAATTCTCACAAAGCCGATTTTGTCCGATAAAATGCCACCTAATAACGTGACCACCGTTCCCAAAAAGAAAAAGAGCGACAACGCAAAATTTCCTGATGCAGTGCTTTGATGAAGATGGGTAATCCAGTAAATTGGAATAAAGGTATTCAAGACGGAAAAGTTGATCGATCTTGCCGCGATTATCACGAAAAGTTGGGAAAAACTACGCCAATCGTTACGTTCAATCACCAGTTGCCGCTGTTTAGTCACCTTAACTTTTGCCGAATGGCGCTGTGAAATCGTCATAAAGTAAATAATAGACATTGAAATGGTTAATAGCGCAAAAATGCTTAAGGCATAAGGTCCAATAATGTATGCCAAACTGGCTAAAATCGGACCGACAGCAAAACCGCCATTACCTCCTACCGCAAAATAGCCCATTGCTCGTCCTTTTTTTGCACCGGAGATTCTATTCACCCAACGAGCCGCTTCCGGATGGAAAATTGCCGAACCGATTCCTGCCAACATTGAACAAAACAGAATAGCTGCATAACTATGCACAAATCCTAATGCTGCAATGCTGCATCCGGCTAATGTCATTCCTAACGGAATAAACAAATGATTAGGTCGTTTATCCGCCAAATAACCAAAAAAAGGCTGTGCTACGGAAGCTAACGCTGTATTAGCAAAAATAATAGCTGCCGCCTTTTCATAATTAAGTCCATAAGATGACATAAAAAGTGGCAACAGTGCGGCTAACGAACCCAGTGCGGTATCAGTCATTAAATGGCAAATACCCGGAAAATAGATCAAAAAGCGAGGTTGTTTTTCACTCTCTTCATTCTCAATGGAAGACAATATTGCAGTCATACCAACACCCCATTGTGTAACGACTAAAAATAATAATATGATTTTATCACAATGATACTGCTCAATATTATCGTTAAACCGGCAATAAGTAGTAAAATATCGTCAAAATATAATCTATAGGAAATTCAAATGCACAACGAAAGAGCGCATTACTTAAATATTATTAATGAAAAGAAATTTACCGATTTTCCGTTCCGTGTTGTCCACGTTGGTGATGAAACCCGTTACCCTGATGATAATCACTGTAAAATTATGCACTGGCATCAGGATCTGCAATTTATGTATGTACAACAAGGTAGCATCATTGTGCAGACCTTATCTCAAACCATCGCTGTCGGTCACGGGGAAGGCATTTTTATCAATAAAAATGTAGTGCATTACATCCAACATCAAGCGGACACAATTTATTATAGCTTTGTTTTTCCTGAACATTTTCTTACATTCTATTCCGACTATCCGGCAAAAGAGATGGTTGAACGCATTACTGAAAATGAACATTTACCTCTAGTCCATTTTGTACCAACGATTGCGTGGCAACAGGAAATAATCTCCTTTCTTGAAAAACTCGAACGATTGGAACGAGAAAAATCCCCATTTTATAGCTATGAAATCCTCGTCTGCCTCACTTCGCTTTGGCTAATAATGCGAAAAAATCTAACTTTGCCTGAAAAAGTGGATAGTAACCATCGCTTACGGCAGAAAATGCAGATTTTTTTAAATTATATCAACCAACATTATGCAGAAAATATGACTCTAGCCCAATTAGCCGACAGTGCTAATGTCAGTAAATCAGGTTGTTTGCGCTATTTCAAAATCAGTTTAAACACCACACCATATAACTATTTAGTGGAATTCCGCATTCTCAAAGCATTACAGCTGCTTAAAGACAGTGATGATTCCATCGGCAATATTGCACTTGCCGTAGGATTTCAACAACTTAGCCATTTCGGAAAATGTTTCCGAGCGAAAACCGGGCTTTCCCCACGGCAATATCGAGAACAATTAAAACGGCAATCTATATCCTCAACAGGATAATTATTTCCTAATAAGAAAAGAATAATCAATAAAACTGGTATTTATTTCCTAATAATCACTCTCTACAATACAACACATCAAACAGAGATTAAAAATAAGGGGAAAATATTATGTTATATATCAGAAAAGCAAATGAACGCGGACACGCAAACCACGGCTGGCTCGACTCTCATCACACCTTCTCTTTCGCCGGTTATTATGATCCGAATTTTATGGGGTTTTCTCATTTACGAGTGATCAACGAGGATCATGTGACTCCGGGTCAAGGTTTTGGTACTCATCCACATAAAAATATGGAGATTCTCTCTTATGTTTTAGAAGGGACTATCGCTCACAAAGACAGTATGGGTAACGTGCAACATCTTCCGGCAGGCGAATTCCAGATTATGTCCGCCGGCACCGGCATTACTCATTCGGAATTTAATCCGAGCGACACAGAAGGCTTGCATTTTTATCAAATATGGATTGAACCGAACGAATTAAATATTAAACCTCGTTATGATCAACGAGCCTTTCCGGCGCAAGAAGGAGCTACGCTCATCCTTTCACCAACAGCAGAAAACGGTTCATTTAAGGTGTATCAAGATATGAAATTGTGGCGTTATCAACTTTCCGCCGACAAAACAGAACAAATTACCTTGAACCACGACCGGCACTATTGGTTGCAAGTAGTGAAAGGCGATTTGACAGTAAACGGTGAAAACGTCCATAGCAGCGACGGCATTGCCATTAGCCAAGAAACATTGCTTGAAATCACCACCAAAACCGATGTCGAGTTTTTGTTGTTTGATTTGGTGTAAAACTAAAAACCTAGGCTCTTGCCTAGGTTTCAGACTGCTGACAAACCTCTAGACATACCTCTAGAGGTTTGATCTAATAGGCATATCGAAAAAAGGAAATGCCTATGCTCAAAAATACACCCTCACTCCAATATGAAATCGAGATGATAAGTCTCGAACAACTCGTTCCAAAAGACCACCTTGTCCGTAAAGT
>NZ_KB903729.1 GCF_000379785.1 Gallibacterium anatis DSM 16844 = F 149
TTATTAGCTGAGCACAATATTGTGCAGAGTATGTCAAGGAAAGGCAATTGTTTAGATAATGCCGCGATGGAGAGTTTCTTTGGTCGGATGAAAGTGGAATGTTTTTATGGCAAAACTTTCGACAGCATTGAAGAACTTGAATCTGTTATCAAAGAATATGTTCGTTATTACAATGAGGAAAGAATACAATTAAAATTAAATGGACTGAGCCCTGTTCAATACAGAATTCAGTCCTTAAAATAACAGTCTAACTTTTCGGGGTCAGATCATTGATGTCTGGGGCTGTTTTTTAGTGTTGGCATCCACAGTCGTGTTTGCCTTTACCACACGTTGGGCAAAAATAATTATGAAAGACGTTTCGCCACGCAGTTACACCGCCGTCACCATTATGCTGGGAATGATCTTCTGTATTCCGTTCACGCTGTTGCTCAATCAACAATGGCATTTTGATCCGCCACCAATCGACTTGGCAGCACTGCTCTATCTCGGCATTGTTTGCAGTTGGCTGGCACCGAAAATCTGGAACAGCGGTTTGCCCTCTGTTTCCGCCAATATTTCCGGCGTGATCTCGGCGCTTGAGCCGATCTTCGGCATCCTGTTTGCTATTCTGTTTTTGCACGAAAAAATTAATTGGAAAATCGGTAGCGGCATTGCGTTGGTTTTGGGCGTTACCTTTGTTTTTATTTTGCACGCCGTTCGCAATAAACAGTGATGTTTGAATCAGGCAATTCTTGCTAAAATGACTTCTCTTTTTATTTGGAATAAATCGATTTTGAAATGACTATGAAATTATTAAAAACACTTTTTATCATCAGTGCGGTCACCTTACCGTTTACAGCAAATGCGCATAATTTAACCCCCGGCAAAGCACCGCTCACCGTCAGCAATGTACAAAGCGGCGAAGTGCTGCTTAACGGCGGCAAAGTGCAATATCAAACGTGGAACAGCAACAGCCTTAACGGCAAAGTTCGCGTTGTGCAACATATGGCTGGACGTATTTCCGTCAAATCGATGAATGATCCATTGATGGACAAAATCAAAGCTGCCAATTTCCCACACGATAAATATCAAACCACCACGATTGTCAACACTGCCGATGCCACACTCGGAATGAGCAGTATGGCAAAAAGCAAAACAGAAAGCGGCAAAAAAGAGTTTCCCTACACAATGGTTGTGGTTGATGATAACGGCAAAGTGAAACAAAGTTGGCAATTACAACCGGAAAATTCATTAATTATGGTGTTGGATAAACAAGGCATTGTCCGTTTTGCCAAAGAGGGCAAACTCTCGGATGCCGAAAATCAACAGGTGATTACATTGGTTTCTGAATTGATTAATAAGTAATTACGCAAAAAAATACCCCACCGAACGGTGGGGTATAACATCATTGTTTTACTCTAAATTTAACTTGGTATTAAGCCACAACACCAAATTTTTCTTTCATCAATGCTTCAAAATCAGTGCAACCACCGATTGGTTTTTCATCGATAAAAATTTGTGGAACGGTTTCAACCGGTTTACCAACAGATTTAGAAAGATCCGCTTTGCTGATGCCTTCTGCGATAATATCAACATAACGGTAATCAAAATCCTCAACGGTGTTTTTCAATTTTTCCGCCAACTCTTTTGCTCTTCTGCAATATGGGCAACCCGGACGACCAAAAATTACTGTATACATTATTGACTCCTTAATTCAATTAATTAACGAAAACGCTGTTATTCTACCGCAAGATAAATCAAAGCGTGAAACTATTTTAAGCATTGTAGCGATTGGTATATCATATCAATCCAAATCATTTTAATTGAAAATTTTTGATTAAAGGAGCTGAATATGTCCCAAGATGCCGTAAAAACCTTACATCATCACCGTTCTATCCGTAAATTTTTAGACAAAGAAATTGATGCCGATCTACGCCAGCAGTTGATCCAATCCGCCAGAATGGCATCCTCTTCCAACCATCTGCAATGCGTTTCCATTATCCGCATCACCGATCAAACAATGCGTCAGCAGTTAATGGCGTGGTGTTCAAACCAACAATATGTCGCTTCCGCCCCTGAATTTTGGGTGTTTTGTGTCGATTTTGCCAAACACGCTGAAATTTTTCCGCAAGCACAACTTGATTGGACAGAAGTGTTGCTTATCGGTGCAGTTGATGCCGGGATTATGGCGCAAAATGTTTTAGCCAGTGCCGAACTGCTCGGTTTAGGTGGCGTTTATATCGGTTCTTTGCGTAATCAAATGGCGAAAGTCGGTGAATTATTGCAATTACCAAAACACACTTTGCCATTGGTTGGAATGTGTTTAGGTTACCCAAACCAAGATCCACCGCTAAAACCACGTTTACCGAATGAAATGATGTTTTTTGAAAATCACTACCAAGCGTTAGATAAAAACAAATTAGCCGAATTTGATCAACTCACTGCCGACTATTACCAAGCTCGCAGCAATATCGACAACAACTGGAGCAAAAACGTCATCAAAGCATTGGATAAACCGGTTCGTCCGGGCGTATTGCCTTACTTACAACAAGGCTTCGCTAAAAAATGAAATTATTAATGCTCTGCCGTGAGCCTCGCCTTTATAGCTGTGTACGTTTGCAAGAAGCAGCACTGGAAAGCGGTCATCAAATGGATATTCTTGATCCGAACCGCTGCATTCTACAACTGCCGCACCAAGGCACACCGCGTCTTTATTATCAGGCTGTAGAGGCACAAGAATATCAACCGTTGCCACATTATGATGGCGTAATTCCCCGTTTCGGCACCACCAGTACCGAAATGGGCTGCCGTGTTCTGCGCTATTTTGAAACGCTCGGCACCCCGATTCTTAACGGTTCGCAAGCTTTTGCACTGGCACGTGATAAATGGCAAAGCCTGCAACTGCTGCATCAACACCAGTTACCCGTGCCGACCACCACGCTCGGCGGTAATGAAGTGAGTGCTGAATTAATCTCACAAAATATCGGCTCACCGGCAATTTTAAAAACCTTAGCCGGCGCACAAGGTATCGGCGTAATGTTAATGCCGGAAAACAGCAGCACCACCAGTGTGTTGGAAACGTTAAAACACGCCAATATTCCGGTGTTGGCGCAACAATTTATCAGCGAAGCCAAAGGCGATGATTTACGCTGTTTTGTGATTGGCAATCGCGTCATCAGTGCAATGGAACGTCAAGGCAAACTCGGCGAATTTCGTGCCAATTTCCATCGAGGCGGCAGCGCCGTGCCGGCAACACTGACCGCACAAGAACAACAATTAGCAATTAAAGCGGCACAAGTTATCGGGTTGGATGTTGCCGGTGTAGACATTATCCGCACCCATCAAGGCCCTATGATTTTAGAAGTCAACGCCAGCCCCGGTTTAGAATTAATCGAAAAAACCAGCAAACTGGATATTGCACTGCAAATGATTGTTTATTTAGAGAAAAAAATCACCTCTGCTGCAACCAGCGAATAAATTAAAGGAATAATATGACCCCCGAAATCATCCCATTTTGGCAAGCGATCACCACTGCATTGTCAGAAAAAGATCCACAAAGAAAATGCGATTTAGTCAATCAATTAATGGCACAGGATTGGCAATGGCAACTACTTGAAAATATTGATAATTATCCGATAGTAACGCCAAATGATGACATTGTCGGCATTCCTGATCAACCGAAATTGGTTGCCCCACAGGATGTACCGAAACGCGCCTTTGCCAGTGCGGAGGGCTACGCTGCCACCTTTCACGCCATTGCCCATATTGAATTTAATGCAATTAACCTCGGCTTAGATGCGGCGTGGCGTTTTGGCCGTGCCGCACAACAACAACTCGGGCAAGGCATTGCCTTTGTTAAAGATTGGCTCAAAGTGGCGCACGAAGAAACCTACCATTTCTCACTGGTGAAACAACATCTAGCTTCTCTCGGTTACCAATATGGCGATTTTGAAGCGCACGCCGGTTTATGGGAAATGGCACAAGCCACCGCCCACGACATTTGGCAACGAATGGCATTAGTGCCTCGAGTCTTGGAAGCACGCGGTTTAGATGCCACACCGCCGTTACGTGAAAAAATGGCACAGCGTAAAGATATGCGTGCGGTTGAAATTCTCACCATTATTTTGAATGAAGAAATCGGACACGTTGCTATCGGCAACCATTGGTACCACGCTCTCTGCCAACAGCGCCACCTTGATCCGCTCACCAGTTTTTCCTATCTATTGCGACAATATCGGATCGTGATTTTTAAAGGTGTAATCAACACCGATGCTCGTCTACAAGCCGGTTTTACGCAGTTTGAGTTGGATTGGATTAAGGAGATTGAGGAGTCGTTAAAGAGGGAAAGGGTAAGGGGTTAATTTTCGCCCAAAGGGCGACCCCATTTTACTGCGGTTGTGCCTTGCATTGATGCTTTGGTTTCGTTCAAAGGGCGACTTCATTTTTCTGTGGCAAGTTTAGGTTTCGACCTAAAGGTCGACTTCATTTTACTGCGGCTGCCCTTGCATTGATGCTTTGGTTTCGCCCAAAGGGCGACCTACTTTTCTTTGCTTGTGCAAAGCAAAGTAGGCAAAAGAAACACACCCTGAACGCTTGCTTTTCCTCATTCCGGTCAGATTTTCCGGGCGGCAAAAAAACAGATTTTTCGAGCAAGCTCGAAAAATTAACACTTTTTTTGCCTGAAAATCTTCCCTGCATTCGGGCAAGCGTTAAAGGGAACCCATTGGCGCATTTATCGAAATTTGTGATTGGAAATAAATTAAAGACACGATTTCACGATTAAAAATTTTTCACTGAACAAGATAAAATCCCCCTTCCCCCTTTACAACTTGCCTGAATGAGCGGCGAAGTGGCTAGGAGAATTTTTCGTGTTTGAGTCCCCATTTTGCCACGCAGTGGCGTTTAAAATGGGGGCGAGTTTAAAAATTCTCCGTCTGCCACTCCGCGAAATGAAGAACAGCAAGTTGTCAGGGGCGTGCTTTTTTTGCTTCGTTTTTTTGCACGAGCAAAAAAATGAAGTCGACCTTTAGGTCGAAACCTAAACTTGCCAAAGAAATTAACTGGATCATCGGCACAATATCGAACCAATCCAACATCCAACTCACCACAAATCTAAATAAAATCCCCATTTCCCCCTTTACAACTTGCCTGAATAAGCGGCGAAGTGGCTAGGAGAATTTTTCGTGTTTGAGTCCCCATTTTGCCACGCAGTGGCACTTAAAATGGGGACGAGTTTAAAAATTCTCCGTCTGCCACTCCGCGAAATGAAGATTAGCAAGTTGTCAGGGGCGTGCTTTTTTTGCTTCGTTTTTTTGCACGAGCAAAAAAATGAAGTCGATCTTTAGATCGAAACCCACACCAAAAACAACACTTCAAAACCACCCACAAATTGCTATAATCAACACCAATTATCACTAACCGACAGGAACAAAAAAATGAGTTTATTAGAGTCAAGTCAAGTCAAGTCAAGTCAAGTCAAGTCAAGTCAAGTCAAGTCAAGTCAAGTCAAGTCAAGTCAAGTGGAATTGTAACGCCTGATCTGCGCCAGCAGCAAGCCTTTCTGAATGAGCTTGACGCTCGCCTCTGGAAAGCTGCGGATCAACTGCGCAATCAGCTCGATGCCGCAAATTATAAACATATCGTTCTTGGTCTTATCTTTTTAAAATATATCTCCGACAGCTTCACCGCTTTCCGCAAAAAACTCTTCACCGAATTGCAAGATCCGCAAAATCCGTTCTATCTCGATCCGAATGGCTATTCTGCCGAAGAGTATCAAGCTCAGCTTGAGGAAGAGATGGAAGAACGCGACAACTACACCGCTGAAAATATCTTCTGGGTGCCGGCACAAGCACGTTGGGAAAATCTGAAAAATGTAGTGATTCTGCGCAAAGGCTCGGAATTGCCTTGGGGCGGCACATTCCGTGGCGTGGCGAATTTAATTGATGATGCCTTCACCGCTATCGAAAAAGAGAACCCAAAATTGAAAGGCATTATCCAACGCATTTCCGGCTTTGATGTTGAGGAGCAAACCTTAATCGGCTTGGTCAATCTCTTTTCCGACACCCATTTTAATCAACCGACCTACAACGGCGAGCCGATTTCCTTAGCGGCGAAAGATATTCTCGGCCACGTTTATGAATATTTCCTCGGCGAATTTGCGTTGGCAGAGGGCAAGAAAGGCGGTCAATATTTCACGCCAAAATCGATTGTAACGCTGATTGTGGAAATGTTGCAGCCGTATCAAGGGCGCATTTATGACCCGGCGATGGGCTCGGGCGGTTTCTTTGTGCAGACCGAAAAATTTATTGAGGCGCACCAAGGCAATATCAACCAAGTGTCGATTTATGGGCAAGAATCAAACCCGACCACTTGGAAACTGGCAGCGATGAATATGGCAATTCGTGGCATTGAATTTGATTTTGGCAAAAGCAATGCCGATAGCTTCAAACAACCGCAACACATTGATAAGAAAATGGATTTTGTGATGGCAAATCCGCCGTTCAATATGAAAGATTGGTGGAATGAATCATTGCAGGATGATCCTCGCTGGCAATACGGTATTCCGCCGGAAGGCAACGCTAACTTTGCTTGGTTGCAGCATATGCTTTATCACCTTTCGCCGAATGGCAGAATGGGCTTGCTGTTGGCGAACGGTTCAATGAGCAGCCAAACCGGCGGCGAGGGCGAAATTCGTCAACGCTTGCTTGAAGCCGATTTGGTCGAATGTATGGTTGCGTTGCCGGGGCAGCTGTTCACTAACACGCAAATTCCTGCCTGTATTTGGTTTTTAAACAAAAACAAGCCGCGCGCAAAAGAAGTGCTGTTTATCGATGCGCGCGAAATTGGTTATATGAAAGATCGAGTTTTGCGTGATTTCACTGCTGAAGACATCGCTAAAATTGCCGACACCTACCACGCTTGGCAGCAAAACAACGGCTATGAAAACCAAGCCGGCTTCTGCTACGCCGCCAGCCTTGACGAAATCGCCAATAATGATTTTGTTCTCACTCCGGGGCGTTATGTCGGCACAGCAGAACAACAAGACGACGGCATACCCTTCGCCGAAAAAATGCAAAAACTCACCGCACTTTTAAATGAGCAGTTTGCACAAGGACGCGCGTTGGAAGAAGAAATTAGAAAGAGTTTGGGGATTTAGGAGAAATTTTATGAAAACGTTAGAACATTTCCTAAAATTTAAAAATGGTAAAAGCTCTCCAGCTCGAATTGAAGATGGATTGTATCCTGTTTTCGGATCTAACGGTATTATTGGATATTCAAATCAATATAATACTAGTTCTAATACCATAATCATAGGAAGAGTTGGCTCATATTGCGGGAGCATCTATTTTTCAAAACAAAAGTGCTGGGTTACAGATAACGCAATTATTGTCAATGCTAAATCATTAGATGATGATAAATTTTGGTATTATTTTCTAAAAAATCTTAATTTAAATAATTTAAAGGTAGGCTCTGGACAGCCATTATTAAATCAACTAATTCTAAAATCTATACCTGTTCCATTAGAATTAAATGTAGAGACAAGAAAAAATATTAGCAATACTATATCTATCTTTGATCAAAAAATAGAACTCAACACCCAAACCAACCAAACCCTAGAGCAAATCGCACAGGCGATTTTCAAGCATTGGTTTATCGACTTCGCCCCCGTACACGCCAAAGCCAACGCCTTAGCCGCAGGAGCAAGCCCAGAGCAAGCCGAACTTGCCACAATGGCAAGCCTGAGCGGAAAAACCCTTGCAGAAATCACCGCACTTCAACACACCACCCCCGAAGCCTATCATCAACTCCAACAAACCGCGAGGGCTTTCCCTAGTGAGTTTGTGGAAAGTGAAATGGGATTAGTGCCGAAGGGGTGGGAGGTGAAAAAGATTGATGAAGTCCTTCAAAAAATTCCTGTAGGGAAAAAATATAACCAAAAAACAACCGTACCCGATGGAAAGATTCCCGTTTTAGACCAAGGCAAATCAGGCATTATTGGTTTTCATAATGATACAGCAGGTGTTAAAGCAAATATTCAAGATCCTGTTATCGTATTCGCTAATCATACTTGCTATATGCGATTAATACACTTTGACTTTAGCACAATCCAAAATGTATTCGCCTTTAAAGGGAAAAATATCAATATTTATTGGATATATTTAGCAACTTTAGGAAAACAAAAATTTGTTGAATATAAAGGACATTTCCCTGATTTTTTAATCAAACAAATTGTTGTTCCACCTAAAGAATTAACAGAAATTTTTGGCAATATAGTAAAAGATAGTTTTTCAAAAATTGCTTTGAATTTAGATACTAATGAAACACTGGCAAAAACAAGAGATTTATTATTACCTAGACTTTTGAGTGGGGAGATTGAGTTATGATAGAAAATATAGATCACATTTTAAACAAAGGTATCATATTCATTAGGATAACAGAAAATGATGCAAATGGATTTTATTTTGATAAAAATAAAGGATACTCTATCTCTTTCCATCATTCAAAAACTAAAAAATACAAAAAGGGAATGCTTGTATTATTGGAAAATCAACCTGAAAATGAGTACTTTTTATTCTTTGTAAAAAATAAACAAAAAGCAGACTCATCACATAAAAAAATTATTCTCTCTAGGGAATATAAGAAAATCAATTGTAATATTAGAAAAATTATTAGCAACTTGCCAAAACGCCTATTAAATGATACCCAAAAACGATTAAAAGAAAATCTTTTTGTGTTTGGTGAAAAAACAGGAGTATCTATATTCAATGATATTTTTGATAATGATGAAAAAGTTAAAGAATGGATTTTGAACAATCTTTCCAATAGAGACGTTATTTATAAATTAGAAAAAATAGCTGTTGATAATATTTTAGCGTTGGCAGATATGGAAAGCCAAGATGAAGTAAAAGATGACGGAACATTACTAGAGGATCTGATTATTACAAAAGATGCTTCTTCATTTTTTGATAATGAATTTGATAAAAGCTCTGACAATTACGGTACTTATTTTTACAAAAAAAATAATGAAAGTTTAGCAATTATTATTGCTAATAGAACGCAAATTGAAAAATTTATGGGTATTGATTTAGTTTATATCAATGAAATACATCAAAGCATTACACTAATTCAGTACAAAATGTTAAAACAAGAAAATAATGAATGGATCTCAAGAGATAACAGTTTAAAAACTCAAATTGAAAAAATGAATTTAGTTTTCAAAGATTTAGATAAAAATTCTATGACTTATAGAATGAGTGCTAATCCATTTTTTATTAGATTTATAAAAAACAAAGAAATTAGAAATACAGTACAATCATACACCATTCCATTAGAACAATACTTAATTATGGAAAACAATGGCGAATTTAGTGGTTCTAAAGGTGGATTTTATATTTCAAGTTCAAAGTTAAAAGGTAGAAGTCTGAGCATTAATACAGTAAATGAATTAATAAGAAATGGTTTTTTTGGTATATATCCTGAAAACTATAATCAATTACTCAAGATTATAAAAGACATACAAAAAAATAATGCTGACACTCCTATCGCTCTAGGATATAAAAAATATTTAAAGAATAAAAATTAATCTAAAAACTACCACACTGATAACGGAATATAAAAGGAAACCAATGAAAATCAACGAATCCACAATAGAACATCAAGCGATTGAACAGTTGCAATCGCTTGGTTGGCAATATGCTTACGGCAAGGAGGTGTTGCCTAATGAAGCATACCCTTGGCGTGAAAATCGCAATGAAGTGGTGTTAAAGCCGCTGTTATTACAAAGTTTGCAAAAAATTAATCCACATTTGCCGGAAGAAACGTTGCAAGAGGTGGTGAGCTCGGTGTGCAAAAGCGATATTTCGTCCGTGGAAGAACGTAATAGACAGTTTTACCAGCTGTTAAAGCAAGGGGTGAAAGTCCATTATCAGCAAAACGGACAGGAAAAAAACGATGTGGCGTTATTGGTCGATTTTAAACATCCGGAAAATAATCTGTTTTATGTGATTAATCAGTTGGAAATTCAAGGCATAAAGGGCAAGCGAATTCCTGATATTTTGTGTTTTGTGAACGGTTTGCCGTTGGTGATTTTTGAGTTAAAAAATCCGCTTGATGTTAAGGCGGATTTGGAGCGTGCCTTTAATCAGTTGCAAACTTATAAAAAAGAAATTGAAGAGCTGTTTGTGTTTAATCAGATAATGCTGATTTCAGACGGCACCGCGGCACGAGTCGGTTCATTAACCGCCGATTTGCAACGTTTTTCCCCTTGGAAAGTGGTGGATGAAAGCAATCGCAGCCGGCGTTTAATCTTTGAAGATGAGCTTTCCGGCGTGTTGCAAGGCTTGTTTTCGCCGCAGGTGCTGCTGGATTATCTGCACGATTTTATTGTGTTTGAGAATGACAGCAAAGGTCGCACCATTAAAAAAATTGCCGCCTATCATCAATTTTATGCAGTCAATGCGGCGGTGGAAGCCAGCATTCGCGCGGTGGAAAATAATAGCCGCAAAATCGGTGTGGTTTGGCATACGCAAGGTTCGGGAAAATCGCTCTCAATGCTGTTTTATGCCGGCAAATTGATCAGCCAACCCGAGCTGAAAAATCCGACCATTGTGGTGGTGACCGACCGTAAGGATCTTGATGGGCAGTTATTCACCACGTTTAGCCAAGATCAGGATATTACGCAACAGCCCCCTATTCAGGCAGATGGGCGTGAAGCATTGCGTGAAGAACTGGAAAAACGGGCAAGCGGCGGCATTATTTTTACCACGATTCAAAAATTCGGTTTACGTGAGGGCGAAGCGGATCATCCGGTGTTGAACAGTCGTCATAATATTATTGTCATCAGCGATGAAGCGCACCGTTCGCAATATGGCTTTGCACAGAAAATTAATCAGGGAATGTATCGCGAGGGCTACGCTAAATATTTGCGTACTGCATTGCCGAATGCCGGTTTTATCGGTTTTACCGGCACGCCAATCAGTTTGGAAGACAAAGATACACAAGAGGTTTTCGGCGACTATATTTCGATTTATGACATTTATGATGCGGTCGAAGATGGTGCGACTGTGCCGATTATTTATGAGGCTCGGCAAATTCCATTGACAGAGAGCAGTAAATATTCATTGGCAATGCGTGAAGCGGAAAATTTACTTGATGATGACGATGAGGAGAATTTCCAATTCCGGTTGCGTGAACAGTTAATGGGCACGGAACAGCGTTTAAAGCGTTTGGCGGAAGATCTGGTCAATCACTTTGAAATTCGTAATACCCTTGCCGAAGGTAAAGCAATGGTGGTGGTGATGAGCCGCCGCATTTGCGTGAAACTTTATAATGAAATCATTAAGTTACGCCCTGAATGGCATAGCGATGATGTCAATCAAGGCGTAATCAAAATTATGATGACCGGCAATGCCGGCGATCCACCTGAAATGCAAGCACATATTTATTCTTCTCAAGATAAAAAGATCTTGGAAAAGCGGTTTAAAGATGCGGAAGATCCGCTAAAAATCGTGATTGTACGTGATATGTGGCTAACCGGTTTCGATGCACCTTGTTGTCATACGATGTATATCGATAAGCCGATGCAAGGGCATAATTTGATGCAGGCGATTGCAAGGGTTAATCGTGTTTTCCGCAATAAAAGCAAGGATAACGGCGGTTTGATTGTCGATTATGTCGGCTTGGCGGAAGAGTTGAAACAGGCAACGATTCAATACACCAACTCCGGCGGTAAAGATCGGGTGAAAACCGATATTGATCAGGTGTTCCAAAAAATGTTGGAATATTTGGACATCATTAAAGGGCAATTTGCCACACCGGTAGACGGAAAAGTCTTTCCGCTCGGCGAAGCGTTAAAAATCAATCAACAGGATGCGTTAATAAAAGCCATTCTTCAGGCTGCCAATCATATTGTGGCATTAGATCGTGTTAATCAGCAAGCTGATGACAGCAGCGATAAAACACCAAGAAAAAATGCTTTTTTACAGGCAGTGCGTCAAGCGAAGAAAGGGTTGTCGTTATGTGGTGCAATGGAAAAAGTGCAGCCTTATCGGCAACAGTTGGCATTTTTTGATGCTGTGCGTGCAACCATTATTAAACAGGAACGCCAAGCCCCATCATCTACTTCACCGCAAGAACGGCAACTTAAATTGACGGCGTTATTAAATCAGGCGGTACGTTCGGAAGAGGCGATTGATCTGTTCGCTTTAATCGGCGAAAAACGCCCTGATATTTCGTTGTTGTCGGAAGAGTTTATGCAGATGGTGAAAGATAGCGACATTAAAGATTTGTGGCTAACTGCAATTGAGGGCTATCTTAAATCAGAAATTCGTGAGAAATCAGCTAATAATTTGGCAACACAAAAACGCTTTGAAGAGAAATTAAAAGAGGCGATGAATCGCTATCACAATCATAATTTGACTGTGATAGATATTATTAAAGAGTTGTTGGCAATGGCAAAAGAATTTGAACAACAGCTCGCCAAAGGGCAAGAATTGGGATTAAGCGACACTGAGTTGGCATTTTATGAGGCCTTAATTCGTAATCAGAGTGCGGTTGAAGTGATGGGTGATCAGGCGTTGATTCCGTTAGCGAAAGAGATTACTGAGCAATTACGCAAATCAGTTACTGTTGATTGGCAATATAAGGAGTCCGTTCGTGCCAAAATGCGCAGATTAATCAGACGCGCCTTATCAAAATATAAATACCCACCTGATCTGGAAAAAGAAGCGGTTGAATTTGTATTACAACAGGCAGAAGTGGTTGCAGAACAATTAAGTGATAATGCTTAATTTCTCTTCACTGCTACACGCGATGTATGATGTATAAACAAACGCTGCATCGCGTGTAACTTTACGGAATAGCGGAAAATATTGTCTATAAATAAACGATAATGTTTAAAAAACGTTGTACAGACAGATTCATAGAAAAATATGCATATACTTTTTCTAAATATCGCTGATAAGGCTCTTATAAAATAGTCTTATGAAAACAACAGTATTTGATTTTTTATTGTGAGTATCGTATGGATTTTAGTACAGGTTATCTGCTAGATGAGAATGCTGGTTTTTATTTAGCGTTGTATCATAAACAATCAATTATAATCTACCGTTAAAAAAGCAAAAAAACGCTAACCTATCGGTTAGCGTTTCCAGACTGCTGACAAACCTCTAGACATACCTCTAGAGGTTTGATCTAATAGGCATATCGAAAAAAGGAAATGCCTATGCTCAAAAATACACCCTCACTCCAATATGAAATCGAGATGATAAGTCTCGAACAACTCGTTCCAAAAGACCACCTTGTCCGTAAAGTCGCGAAAGCCATCGATTTTGACTTCATTCGTGATGAAGT
>NZ_KB903730.1 GCF_000379785.1 Gallibacterium anatis DSM 16844 = F 149
TAATGTTTTAGACGCTTTTTCTAAATATCTTCGTATAGTTCGTGGAGAGCAATGATATTTATCAGCTAACTGCTGTTGAGTCTGTTTACCAATAGTATAATTAAGCCAGATTTGTTCCGGATTTAATTTAGGTTTGAAGGTAAATGTTTTATTACAGCTGGGGCATTTATAACGTTGAAGATTATTTTGTTTGCCATACTTCTGAATTGAGGTGTTATGGCAGAAAGGGCAGTTTTTTATTCATATTTCAAAAAGAGGACTTAAAGCCTTGTACTATAAGGCTTTAAGCCTATTTTTATCAACTATTTTGTCCTATATGCCAATTTAACTGTTGTTAGAAAATCTGGTTGCCGATAACGATTCCTCTGTTATCGGCAACTTTTTTATTGGGCAATACTGTATAGCAAATTTTGTTTACTATGCCCAATTTTTAGAGATAAAAATCCCCGACAATAAGCCGGGGATGAAAGCATATTACAAATTATTGATTTGGATTTGTAACCATTGTGCTTCAAGTGGGTTGGCAGTGGTTAATGCCGCTTCAAACGATTTTTTCGCCTCCGATTTATTGCCCATTGCATTATAAATTTCACCTGAAAGCATCGCTTTTCTTCCTTGCCACGCTTGATCCGTTACTTTGCCTAATGTTGCCAATGCCGGCTCAAACTGTTTCAACTGTGTTTGCACACTAGCCAAACGCAATGCGATTAAAGAGATCAATGCTGCATCTTTGGCATTGTTAAGGGCTTTTTGTAAGGTGTCGGCAGCTTGTTGCCATTGATTGGCATCAATCTGTTTTTTCGCCTGTTCTAATAACAAAAAGGCAGAGTAGGCACTGCTTGGATTAGCTTCAACAAATTGCGTTAATTGTGCATTTGCTTTGCCGGCATCAGCTTGTTCGGTAGCTGCCATAATTTGAGAAAATTCCGCAGAAGATTGGTGAATTTTCCCTTGCTGATAGCCTTGCCAATAACGCCATCCGAATACACCGACAATCGCTAAAATAACTGCGGCAATAATGACTTTGCCGTTCTCTTTCCACCACTGTTTGATTTCTTCAATTTGCAGTTGTTCATCACTGGTTGTATAAGCCATTATTCTGCTCCTTAACGAGATTGATAAAATGGGGTTAAATAGCCGACAACATCGGTATTTGCCAAAGTAATTTGCTGCTCGCCGCTTAAGAGATCTTTAATCACCACCTGTTGTTGCGCCACTTCATCCTCACCGAGAATGAGTGCAAATTTCGCACCGAGTTTGTCCGCACGTTTAAATTGTTTCTTAAAGTTACCGCCGCTGCAATGCAACATTACTTTAATTTGCGGCAGTGCCGAACGCAGTTGAGAGGCTAATTGCAACGCCGGCAGAGTTGTATTATCCCCTTGATGAATCACATAAATATCAACATTAGGATTGATCGGTGGATTTTCAACAACCTCCTGAATCAACAGCACTAAACGTTCCAAGCCCATTGCAAAACCGACCGCCGGCGTAGCGTGTCCGCCAAGCTGTTCCACTAAGCCGTCATAGCGTCCGCCGCCACAGACAGTACCTTGTGCACCTAACGCCGTAGTTACCCATTCAAAGACGGTCTTATTGTAGTAATCTAAACCACGAACTAATTTCTGATTGATTTCATAACGAATGCCATATTGTTCTAAAATCGAACAAAGTGTTGCAAAATGTTGACGAGAATCTTCATCCAAATAGTCGTGCAATTTCGGTGCATTATTTAAAATTTGTTGTACACGTTCATCTTTACTGTCCAAAATTCGCAATGGATTAGTGGTTAAACGACGTTTACTGTCTTCATCCAACTGATCCACGTAATCTTGCAGATATTCAACCAAAGCGGCACGATAGTTTTTACGTGCTTCTAATGAACCGATAGAGTTAAGCTGTAATTGGACGTGATCAGCGATACCTAAATCCTGCCATAATTTTGCGGTCATAATAATTAATTCCGCATCGATTAATGGATTTGCGATACCGAATACCTCAACACCGCATTGATGGAATTGACGATAACGCCCTTTTTGCGGACGTTCATAACGGAACATAGGTCCGATATACCATAAACGTTGTTCTTGATTATAAAGCAAACCGTGTTCTATACCGGCACGCACACAGCCGGCAGTACCTTCCGGACGCAATGTTAAACTTTCATCGTCACGATCATTAAAGGTGAACATCTCTTTTTCAACCACATCGGTTACTTCACCGATAGCACGCGCGAAAAGCGGGGTTGATTCAACAATCGGCATACGAATTTCAGAATAGCCATAACTGCTTAAACGTTGTTTAATTTTACCTTCCACCCATTGCCATAACGGTGTATCGCTAGGTAGATAGTCGTTCATTCCTCGAATAGCTTGAATAGTTTTTGCCACGTTAAATTCCTATTTTTATGATTAAATTTGTTCTACTTTAATTTGATTATTTGGATCTAATGCACTTACTCGGGCACGAATTTGCGCTTCGAGTTGATCGATAAGCTGATCATTATCAAAACGCTCTTTTTGACGTTGTCCGGCGATATAGAAACCACTTTTTTTGTTGCCGCCGGCGACCCCAAGATCGGAAACTAACGCCTCTCCCGGACCGTTCACCACACAGCCGATAATGGAAACATCCATTGGTGTGATAATATCTTCCAAACGCTGTTCCAATGCATTAACGGTTGCGATAACGTCAAATTCCTGACGGGAACAGGTTGGACAGGCGATAAAATTAATACCGCGCGAACGGATACGCAATGATTTTAAAATATCAAAACCGACTTTGATCTCTTCCACCGGATCGGCAGCTAAGGAAACACGTAAAGTATCGCCGATACCTTCAGCCAACAACATACCTAGCCCGATAGCACTTTTCACAGAACCGGAGCGCGCGCCGCCGGCTTCAGTAATACCGAGATGAAGAGGTTGTTTAATTTGTTTCGCCAATAATCGATAAGCATCCACCGCAAGGAAAACATCAGAGGCTTTAACACTGACTTTAAACTGATCGAAATTAAGACGATCAAGAATATCAACGTGCCGCAACGCTGATTCCAATAACGCTTGCGGTGTCGGTTCACCATATTTTTCTTGCAGATCTTTTTCCAATGAACCGGCATTAACGCCGATACGAATTGGAATATTTTTATCTCTGGCACAATCGACAACCGCACGGATACGATCTTCCCTGCCGATATTGCCCGGATTGATTCTTAAACAGTCAACACCATATTCGGCAACCTTCAAGGCAATACGATAATCGAAGTGAATATCGGCAACGAGCGGCACTTTGACCTGTTGTTTAATTAGCTTAAATGCTTCCGCCGCATCCATTGTCGGCACCGAAACACGCACAATATCAGCACCGACACGTTCCAATGCTTTGATTTGAGCAACGGTCGCTTCCACATCGGTGGTTCTTGTGTTAGTCATTGACTGAACGGCAATAGGCGCACCGTCACCGATAGGCACATTGCCGACATAAATACGAGTAGATTTTCTACGTTGAATAGGAGATTGTTTTAACATATTTTTCTTCAAAATTAATGATAATTACTGTTGAGCCGGCAGCGTTAATTTTGCTACACGACCATCAATTTTTAATGGTACATCCTGACCTTGATAACTGATTTTTACATTTTGCGGCGCACCAATAATTAAAGAATAAGGTGCATCACCGGTTAAATCCAATATTTCACCACGACGGTATTCACGTTCCGCCAATGTTTTACGGTTAGCATCTTTTACACTAAGCCAACAACTTTCGCCGGTAATTTCAATTTTTAAATTGTTTGGGATAACGTCTGTCACCGGATTGGTGGCGGTTGCATTTTCGCTAGCACTGTTATTGCCATCAATTTTATTCATTTCTGTGGCTAAAGCTTCGGTTGAAGTATTGGGATAAGTTTCGCCGTTTTTATCAGCACTGTTATTACCAATATTACTGTTGCTTCCGGTGTCATTAGTGGCAACGGTTGTGCCTTCATCATTCACTACCGTTGCGGTTTCGGTAGTTTCAGTTTGAGTGTTGCCAACGTTGTTTGTAGTTTCAGTATTTCCGTTATTATCGGTTACTGCAGTTTCTGTATTGTTGCCGTTTTCACTTGGCGCAACAGCATCGGAATTCGTTACAACCGCAGTGTCGATTGGCGCATTGTCTGTTGCACTTTGCTCCGTTACGGAATGTTCTTCAACAAAATTTTCACGTTCGTTAGCGGAGCGTTGATGATCTTGCCACCACCATAAAACGGTCATACCGATGATAATAATCAGCACAATCCAGCTCAATGGACGTAACCAACGGTGATGAGAAACATAGCGATTGACAGAGTTTTTAGTGCGATGATTTTTATTTAAATCATTTTTTACTTCTGCACCAAAGGTGAGATTATCGGTTAATAAAGTTGCCGGCAAATGTAGAAATTTTAAATAATTGCGCAAGTATCCGCGCGCAAAAGTCGCCGGAATATCTTTTAAAACAAATTGGTTTTCCTCGAATTGTTTTAAGATTGCCGGACGTAAATTGGTCTGTTCAGCAACCTGTTCAATTGTTAATCCAAGTTGCTCACGAGCATTACGCAGTTGTTGTCCTAAATCGACATTAGTTGCAAGTTGTTCCTGATCCATAATCGTTCATTATTTATTGTGGTGAATAGCCGTAGTGAATTGGAGCAATACACAGGCGGCTATAAAGAAAAAATATTCAGCTATTATACAGATTGGCAGGCAATAGAAAAATAAGAATAATCGCGATCAAGGTGATTTTGCCGTTATTTATGCAAACGTTGCCGCAAATTTTTCGCTTTATCGACAGAATATTTCTCCAGTTGGGTTAAAGATTGTTCAGTTTTGTTTTGATCACCGGCTAAAACAGCACAAATCGCAATGTTTTCATAAGTATCGGCAAAATGATAATAGGCTTTGCTGTTTAATGCTTGTTCAAAAAAGTTAAATGCCGTATCAAATTGGCGTTGAGAGCAGAGGTAAGTTGCATAATTATTCAATACGTCGCCATTCTCGGGCGAAAGAGAGAGTGCTTTTTGATAATATTCGCCGGCAAGTTTGAGTTGTTGAGTATGTTGATAAAAATAAGCCAAACCTAGATAAGGCAAGTAGTCATTCGGTGTATGTTGCAACGCTTTATCTAAATTGGCTTTTGCCAATGCTGGATTGCCTTGCGACAAATAAGCCAACCCTAACTCAACACGCGTTTTTGCCGCAGCAGCATTAGCGGAAAGCGGTTTATTGCTAACTGAATGGCTACAGGCAAAAAGCGTAAACAGTGAGGAAAGCAGAATAAAAAATTTCAGTTTAATCATTGTTTTGTTCATAATTTCCTCACCTGTTAGCATCAAGATTGAGTTATTGCAATATTTTTACCGAAAGCCCGTTTTTGTGCGGTACGTTTTGTGCGGTCAATCACATCGCCGGCAAGTTGTCCGCAAGCGGCATCAATATCATCGCCACGTGTTTTGCGCACAATAACGGTAAATCCATATTCCATTAATGTTTTTTGGAAACGATCAATACGCGTGTTGGAGCTCTTATTGTAAGGTGCTTCCGGGAACGGATTCCAAGGAATAAGGTTAATTTTACAAGGTGTATTTTTTAATACTTTTGCTAATTGATGAGCGTGTTCAACTTCATCATTAACGTGATCGAGCATAACATATTCAATCGTTACCTTGCCGTGGTTCGCATTGGAAATTTTTAGATAGCGATTTACGGAATCCATCAACATTTCAATGTTATATTTTTTATTTAAAGGCACAATTTCATTGCGCAATTCATCATTCGGGGCGTGTAATGAAATGGCTAAAGCAACATCGATCATTTCACCCAATTTATCTAGTGCTGGCACCACACCGGAGGTTGATAAAGTTACTCGGCGTTTCGATAAGCCGTAACCAAAATCGTCCAGCATTATCTCCATTGCCGGCACAACATTGCTTACGTTTAACAAAGGCTCGCCCATTCCCATCATCACCACATTAGTAATCGGTCTAACTTTTGTTTCACCGAAAGCACCAATTACTTTGGACGCGCGCCAAACCTGACCAATAATTTCAGAAACGGTCAAATTACGATTAAAACCTTGTTGCGCTGTTGAACAGAACGTACAAGCCAAAGCACAGCCGACTTGGGAAGATACGCAAAGTGTGGCACGATCCGCCTCCGGAATATAAACACTCTCGATTTGTTGATCACCAACCTGCATCGCCCACTTTATGGTACCGTCGAAAGAACGTTGTTCAACCGCAATTTCAGGTGCTTTAATTTCTGCAACCTGTTTTAGTTTTTCACGCAAAACCTTATTGATATTTGTCATATTATCAAAATTATCCTCACCGTAATGGTAGATCCATTTCATAATCTGATCGGCTCGGAAAGGTTTTTCGCCAAGATCCGCCAAAAAATGACGCATTTCTTGACGAGTTAAATTCAGTAAATTGGTTTTTTCAGTAGTCATAAATTGCCTCGTTATTACACATTGTGGCATTAGCAATAAATTGGTGCTTCACAGTTGCCATAGTTTTAAAAAGCACGCATTTTACTGAGTTGCTGCACATTATGCTAGCAAATTTGTGATATATATTGCGTTAATTTCAGTGCAAATTTGTGAGCTGTATCGAAAAATAAAAAAATAGTGTGCTTTTCTATGTTACTGTATGTGTTGCAGTAAGTTGCAACACAAATAGAAAGCTAGAAAAAATCACTGATTAAGCAATAATTAAGCCCTGTATTCACAGGGCTTGAGTGTCATTGAAATGTTGATTGAATTATGAATTTAATCGGCGATATTTAAATGATTTTTATAGGCTGAGAGCGTATTCACCATCAACATTGCAACTGTCATAGGACCAACGCCGCCCGGCACCGGTGTAATAAAACCGGCACGTTGTTGGGCAGCTTCAAAGCCGATATCACCGACCACTTTTTTATCGGCAACACGATTAATACCGACATCAATTACAATTGCCCCCGGTTTTACCCATTCGCCCGGCACCAAATGCGGTTTACCGACAGCGACAATCAGAATATCGGCTTGAGCAACCAATTCCTGCAAGTTTTTCGTAAAGCGGTGCGTTACAGTTACGGTGGCACCGGCAAGCAGTAATTCCATTGCCATCGGTCGACCGACAATATTGGACGCACCGACAATCACAGCGTGCTGTCCGTGCAGATCAACGCCGGTGGTTTCGAGCAGTTTCATAATGCCGTAAGGTGTGCAAGCACGTAATGTTGGAATGCGTTGGCATAAACGTCCTACGTTATAAGGATGAAAACCGTCCACATCTTTTGATGGAGAAATACGCTCAATGACTTTTACACTGCTGATATGTTTCGGCAAAGGCAACTGCACTAAAATACCGTCAACAGTGTCATCCTGATTCAATTCGTCAATTAATGAGAGCAGTTCCTGTTCGGAAATGGTGTCTGATAAATTATATGATTTTGATTGAATTCCCACCTCTAGACAGCTTTTTCTCTTATTGCCGACATAAATTTGTGATGCAGGATTTTCCCCGACCAAAATTACCGCTAATCCTGGGGAACGATACCCCTGATCAATAAGCGTTTGAATTTTTTGATGAAGGTCATTTTTGATAGATTTGGCTAAAGCTGTACCGGAAATGATTTGAGCGGACATTATTTTCTCCATAGTGTGTTTGCAATGAGCGCTAATTTTCGCAAAAAAAAGCCGGTTTGATAAGAGTATGGATTAATTTTAAGCGTTTATTTTTAAATTTTAAAAAAATGATTGACGCAACAGAAATAAAAACTATAATGCACCTCACACGTCGGCGAGTAGCGCAGTTTGGTAGCGCAACTGGTTTGGGACCAGTGGGTCGTAGGTTCAAATCCTATCTCGCCGACCATTTTTTTATCTTCTATTTCCCTTTTTTCATCCTATGCGCCCTTAGCTCAGCTGGATAGAGCAACGGCCTTCTAAGCCGTAGGTCATTGGTTCGAATCCAATAGGGCGTGCCATTTCAATAAGTTCCTTTTAATATAAATTATGCTTTTCTTTGTCTAACAGTTTGATAAGAAATGAGTGCTATGAAGTGGGCTTAAGTTAGGTTTGCTTTTTGATAGTAAACTTAAATAGGTAAAATGAGTTTTTAATGATTAATCCCTTTTGGCAAAAAGGCGTAAATCATTACATAGTTTCCAACTACTAAGAATTTTACTGAATGTCCATTTTTAAGAGGATATAGATGAAATTTTCCATCTGAATAGGCAGGTGCAATATAGCTTAATTTATCAGCAAGTCTTTCTATCTCATCAATAAATTGTTCTGCGACTACGTTAGATTGGCTTTGAGCCAAAATATACTCCGCTTTATCTAGAAGTTGAATTCGAGCCATTTCTGACCAGAGAACAATATAATCTTGCTTCATCGGTTTAGTGCCTGACGTAGTTCAGCCATGATTTCTTCGTGCGAATAGGTTTTTATCTTGCCATTTAAAACACTTTGCAAAAAGCGTTGTTCTTCAGTTAATGATTGTTGAAAAACTGATAACACTTTTTCTTGGAAACTGTCTTGTTGGGCTGTTTTTGCTTGAGTTTCTCGCATAAGATTTCCTTTTTTGTAAAGTGTCTATGTTAATTTCGCACTATTCTAAATTGTACTTTTCACAGAAGCAAGAATAAAAAAGGCGTTCATTTCTACCCTATTTTTGTCTTTATTATTGATTCTTTTTCTATGACTTAACAGTCACCCCCCTTTTCTTTATAATAGTCAGAATTTTTTTATTTATCAGTTAAATGTAAATGGCGAAATTATTATGTCGGAAATTGCAACAACACAAGAACCCTCCATTATCATTGGTATTGCCGGCGCTTCAGCATCAGGCAAAAGTCTAATTGCTTCAACAATTTATAAAGAGCTTTGTGAAGAGTTGGGCTGTGAAGAGATTGGTATCATTTCAGAAGATTGTTATTACAAGGATCAAAGTCATCTGGATTTTGAAACCCGAACCAAAACCAATTATGACCATCCTAATTCAATGGATCGTGAATTGTTGTTACAACATTTACAATCATTAAAAATGGGCGAAGCGGTCGACATTCCAGAATATAGTTATGTTGAACACACCCGCACCGGCAATACCAGACATTTTGAGCCGAAAAAGGTGATTATTCTTGAAGGTATTTTGTTATTGACTGATGAACGTATTCGTAACGAAATCAATGTTTCCATCTTTGTGGATGCACCGTTGGATATCTGTTTTATCCGTCGCTTAAAACGAGATATGGAAGAGCGCGGCAGAACAATGGATTCCGTAGTAGAGCAGTATCGCAAAACCGTTCGTCCAATGTTTTTCCAATTTATCGAGCCGTCAAAACAGTATGCGGATATTATCGTGCCGCGTGGCGGAAAAAATCGTATTGCAATAAATATTCTTAAGGCGCAAATTTTACAATTACTTCGTAAAAAATAGTGGAAAGGTGAAGTGATGAGATTATGTGATGTCGATATTGAACGCTATTTGGATGAAGGGAAGATCGTTCTCACTCCACGTCCGGACAGCAGTAAAATTAATGGTGCAACGGTGGATGTGCGTTTAGGCAACTCTTTCCGTGTATTTCGCGACCATTCCGCCGCTTATATTGATTTAAGTGGCCCGAAAGAGTCGGTAACGGCACAATTAGAGCGTGTGATGAGTGATGAAATCATCATTGAAGATGGCGAGCCTTTCTTTTTGCATCCGGGTGTATTGGCATTGGCAAGCACTTATGAGTCGGTTAAATTACCGAGTAATATTATCGGTTGGTTGGACGGACGTTCGTCTTTGGCACGCTTAGGCTTAATGGTTCACGTTACGGCTCACCGTATTGATCCGGGTTGGGAAGGGCGAATTGTGTTGGAATTTTACAATTCCGGTAAATTGCCGTTAGCATTGCGCCCTAAAATGGTGATCGGCGCATTGAGTTTTGAAGTGTTAAGCGGCGAAGCACAAAGACCATATAACAGTCGTTCCGATGCAAAATATAAAAATCAGCAAGGTGCGGTGGCGAGTAGGATAGATAAGGATTGATTATGAAACGGAAGTGGCTGCTTATTGTTATTGCGGTGGTGGCATTAGGCATCGGTCTGGTGCAGTACCAAATCCCGAAAATGGCTCACTATATCACACAGCGCCTTGCTTCCGACTATGATATTAAACTTAAACCGGAAAGTTTAAGTTTCTCCTATTTTCCTTTAACTGTTCACGCCGAAGAGGTGCATTACCACAAAAACGGTTGGACGCTTGCTGCCGAAGAGCTGGATTTAATGTTCAATTATTGGGGCTGGATGTCCGGCAAAAATTGGATTAAACAGGTCGAAGTCGAGAACGGCAGCATTTATAAAGACAACGAGGCTTATTTAACCCATATTTCAGCGGTGGTGAAGCAGATTAGCCAAACATCCGTATTAAGTGCCAAAGTTGAGTTTTCAGACGCAGAAAACCGTTATTTTCAGCAGCTAAAAGGGCAGTTTTATTTGCAGCTTGCCGATCATCACTATCTGATAAAACAGTTTAGTGCCGATTGGCAATGGTTGCAGAAAATCGGCGAGATGAAAGCCGCAAAATTACAATTCGATGAAGCGGTGATTGATGCCGATGCCGGAGAAGCACAGGCAACAGAAGTTATGCTCAATCAGTTGAAATTAGCTCGCATTCAAATGAAGTTTAAAGCACAGGATCAAGCTGAATGGCAATTTGTGTTTGCTCCGAATGCGCAAATTTTGTTAACGCAGAAAAAGGATAGTCAGCAACAAAATGAATGGCATTTTGTGGGAGAAAATGTGCCGTTTGAGCCGATAACAACGCTGTTTGGTTATCAACCATTGATTGAGGCTTCTTTTAATTTTAATGGTGAGATTGCAACGCCGGCAGAGCAGCAGCAAGTGCAATTTCATTTTGAAAGCGTCAATGGCGGCAAGATTAAAGGTTTTAATGTGGTGACCTTATTGGAGTCATCGCTGCCTTTTTCATTGGCTAATGCGGATAGATCATTGCAAGACAGCAAGTTTAATAAACTTAGCGGCAGTCTGATCGGCGATTCATCACTGCTTCAATTACAACATATTGAACTTGATCTGCCGTCGGTCAATCTCTCCGGTCAGGGCAATGTTCACCCACAATCCTCACAATGTGAATGGCAATTTGCTATTCAGCCCCATCAACAAAAATATCAACAATATCAACTGGGCGTCGAGTTAAATGGCGATTGTGCATCACCGCGTTATCGTATCCGCTTGGATGATGTTCTCAAAGAGAAAGTAAAATCAAAATTACAACAATTACTGGAAAAATTATAAGTAGTAACAGCAACGTTAAATAGCAATTTTTAACAGGTGATTTGGAATGATCAGGAAATGCTAGAAAATGGCGGAACGGACGGGACTCGAACCCGCGACCCCCTGCGTGACAGGCAGGTATTCTAACCAGCTGAACTACCGCTCCGCATTTGTGGTGCGCATAATAATATCGTTCAGAGATGTCGTCAACCTCTTTTTATGAAATTCAGTTTAATTGATGAATTGATAAGCTAAAGAGCAAAAATGGCGACAAAATCCCGTGACAAAAATGGCTTAATGGCTAAATTTTTTGCCGTTTATAACGGCGGTGTTCTTTTGAATTTGCGTAAAAATAACTTCCATTAAAACAGAGAAAATGTTTATTCATATTTTTATTTGCCGTAAAAATCAGCAAGTTAAATAAAAGCAATAAAAAAGGCGACCGAAGTCGCCTTTCCATCCAATCATCAACGATTACCAAACATAACCGATACCGATGTTTCCACCTTTATCGCCTTCGCTGTTCATTGTTCCACTCAATTTGATAATGACTTTACCATTATCAGACATACGTGAAACACCGACCGCCAACAGCGTTAGAGCCGTTATGTGTACCGGCACCGGCTGCAACCATGGTGTGACCCGGCAAGTGAATTTGCGGTAATGCCGCAGCTGCCATAGCAGACGCTGTACCGGCATCAGCACGACGTTTCACTTTATTGATCTGGCTGCCAACACGTTTAAGTTGACCGACAGTTGCTGCATCGGAGTCCTCAATACCATCAGCTAAGTTGGTAATACGGTTGCCATCGTTGTTCAAGCCGTTAGCGGTTAATGAAACATTGCCGCCTTGCGCTGATTTCACAGTCACGCCGCTGCCGTTGACAGTCGTAGTGTTGCCTTTACCGTCAGTAAACTCAGCGCTTTCCAAGCCTTTGAGTTTCTTCGATAACGCGACTGTCATTGTGCCGTCTTTAGACAACACGCCGATATTACCTTTTGTGAGGTCTTTAGTGTCCGCACCGCCTTTAATGGTTACCGCTTTACCTAATTTCACATCGGATGAACCGCTGTCACCTTTGAAGGTTAATTGACCACCTGAGGTATTTTTAATCATATTCTTAACTTCGTTAAGTTGATCTACGTTGACAGCATCAGAGCCTTTTTCACCTTTTGCGACATTAGTGATACGACCATTATTGATATTGATGGTATTGTTGTTTTCAAATTTAATCTCGCCTTGACCCTCTTTACCACCGACAGAAACAAGGTCTTTGATTTCATTGGTAAGTTTAACTCTTAAGTCACCATTACCATCAGATACCACACCGATATTATTTTCGGTAAGTTTAGACTTGTCGGTTTGTCCGCCGGTCACAGTCACTTTTTCGTTCATCTTACGACCGAATTCGTTCTTGTCTGTCTTAGCTACATCACCGGCAAAGTATAAACCATCATCCATGGTAGCCACTTCGTGTTTAATCACTGTGTCAGGTTTGCTTGGATCTTTGGTTTCATAAACGATACGGGTCATACCGTCTTTACCGTTCTTACCATCGATACCATCGGCACCTTTATTGCCTTTAATAGTAAGACCGTTGGCACCGTCTTTGCCATTAAGTTCGATAGAGCCGTCTTTACCGTTGATCACAACAAAACGGCATTACGTCGTTGGATAAAACAAGTCCAAGCAGAAAAACAAGGCTATGTATTGCCCGGAACGAAGCCCTTATCACCGGAACAGCAACGGATACGAGAGCTTGAACAACGCATTAAAATTCTCGAAGAGGATAAAGAAATCTTAAAAAAGGCTACCGCGATTTTTATGTCACTCGAGCGCAACGCTACCAAGCGGTAAAGGCATTAAAATCGTATGGAATAAAACGGGTTTGTGCGCTATTTTCG
>NZ_KB903731.1 GCF_000379785.1 Gallibacterium anatis DSM 16844 = F 149
TTCGAGAATTTTAATGCGTTGTTCAAGCTCTCGTATCCGTTGCTGTTCCGGTGATAAGGGCTTCGTTCCGGGCAATACATAGCCTTGTTTTTCTGCTTGGACTTGTTTTATCCAACGACGTAATGCCGTTTCGCCTATCCCTAATTCCGAACAGGCTTGGGCAACAGAATAACCTTGCTCGGTGACTAATTTTACCGCGGCAACTTTGTAGTCCGGGCTAAATGTTCTTCTCATCTTAATATCCTCTTTTTGTGATAGTTTACCACCTATTGAGGACTGCAAAATTAGTGTACCACTACATTCTTACACAAGTAAGAAAGTAGGTCGCCTTTAGGCGAAACCCAAACTTGCCATAAAAATTAACCAGATAAGTGGCACAATACCAAATCAATCAAACAGCAAACCTACCCTAAAGATTTCCCCACAACAAAATACATCGGCACATAACTCAAATAAACAGAGCCATCCGCCAACGCGTACCGCTGCTGATATGCTTGGCAAAATTGTTGCAGTTTTCCTTTCGTCCACATCGTTTTCTCAACTGCAGTTACGCCGGTTGCTTTTAAATGACGTAACACCGTCAGTGGCGAGTCAAATCGTAAGCGGATGGTTTCTGTGGATAAATGCTCCAATGCAAAGTAAGGTTTCAGCCACTGTTGCCACTCGGCCGCTGTCGGATAGGATAAACCGACTCCGGTTAATGTGCTGATTTCCATTAAGTTATTTGGCGCAAAAGTGTTAAATAACAGCATCCCATTAACATTAAGATGCTGCGCACATTTCGCTAAAAAAGCGGCTTTATGATGTAACCACTGCACTGTTGAAGCGGAAATAATCAGATCATACGGTTGCGTTAACGTTAACTGCTCAATATCACCGCCGATAAAACGCACCTGTTCGACATTAGCATACCGATTTTGCTGTAAGCCTTGTCGCACATTATCGCTAAAATAAAGATCGTTCAGCGCCAATTCGGTTATTTTGACTGCTTTTATTAATCGTTCGGTTAAATCTCCTGTGCCACAGCCGATCTCCAACACACGCTCAAACTGATGTCGTCCGCTCGTCTGCAATAACTCAATCAAACGTTGATTAATTTTCTGCTGGGCTATCGCCTGTTGCGCATAACTGAATTGTGCCGTTTGAAAACGCTTTGCTACCTGTTCTTTATCAATCAGTGCCATAATTGTTGCCATTGCTGAAAATAAGGAAAAGCATAATGTCCGGCTTCAATTCTTTTAATTACACAACGAGGTTGCCAATAAGTTTGTTGATTAATCACTGGGAAAATATAATCCTGTGTTGCAATCCACGCCTGATGCCACTGAAATGTTACCGCTGGTCGCTGCTTGATTTGTTGAGCAAGAAATGACAACTCTCGTTGTATATTTTCTAATGAGCGATAATCCGGCAATTGTTGATATTGAGCCAACAGCTCTCGACTTTGACACATTCTACGTTCAAATTTATTTCTTGTAGTAGTATTTAAATTATCTAATGTTCCCTGAAAGATATCCGTCGGAATACCAAATAGATCATCATTCGGTTTAGATGTGCCATTAATAGCAACCGCTTTATGAATGGCGACATTCTGCAATACTTGTTCTGCCACCCAAACACCCATTGACCACGCTACTAAATAGATGTCGTTATAAGCGGAAAAATCAAATTGCAACTGTAAATCCTGATAGTCGTAACAGATCAATAAATCAAAATTTTGTGGTATTTGTAGATGCGCTACCGCACTAGGTGGCGTTCCCCAACCTGCAAAATAGAGAATTAAATTCGAACCTTGTTGTTCAATAAACTCTGTTTTCATCTAAAATCCTTATTGTAATTCTTTCAATGTTTTCATTAATTCAACAATTTCCTCTTCATTAATTGCAGCTGTTAATGAAAAACGAATGCGCGCCGTTCCTTTTGGTACTGTCGGTGGACGAATAGGCAATGCATAAAAATGATATTGCTGTAAACGATGAGCAATCTCTAATGCTCGCTGATTTTCACCAACAATATAAGGCACAACATTCGTTTCGCTCGGCATCGGCAAGTTCAACTCATCTTGAATAAAATTTCGTAACTGTTGACTTATTTTAACTAAATGTTGGCGACGGTCGTGAAAACTAGCAAGTTTTTGCCAAACAAAATAGCTCCAAGCTACATTAAATGGAGGCAAAGCGGTGGAAAAAATCAGCGGTCGCATCGTGTTAATCAAATAATCTTTTACCTCTTGCTCACATACAACAAATGCTCCTGTTGAAGCGAGTGCCTTGCCAAACGTGCCGACTAAAAAATCAATCTGATTGATGTACCCCTGCTGTTCAGCAATACCAAGCCCCTTTTCACCGAAAACTCCAACAGCGTGAGCTTCATCAACATACAATAAAACATTATCATATTGCTGTTTCAGCGCTGTTAATGCCGATAAATCAGCAACATCGCCATCCATACTGAACACACTTTCTGTCACAATAATAATACGTTGATAATCTGCCGCCACTTTTTGCAAAATATTCGACAAATGTTGGTAATCATTATGACGATAACGCATCCATTTGCATTCAGCCAGACGAATACCATCAATAATACTGGCGTGAACAAATTTATCCGCCACGATCAATGTATGTCGATCAGTTACTGCTGGCAAAATACCGATATTGGCGTGGTAACCGCTATTAAATAATAGACAGGCTTGGCGTTGATAATCTTGTGCAATGCATTGTTCCAAGTCTTCATAAATCGGGAAATTTCCAGTTAATAATCTTGAGGAAGAACTGGTTAACGGCAATAACTGTTGTGAGATTCCCGCCAAAAATTGCGTTAAAATTTGTGGTTCTGCCGCAATACCTAAATAGTCATTAGAAGAAAGATTTAATAACTTATCCCCTTGTCGCACAATCCACTTACCTTGATGTTCAATTTGTGGAAATGCTCGTCTTTGCTCAATTTGACTTAATCGTTTTAAATTTTCACTAAAAAAAGAGGTCATTCGTAATCCTTATCATTTTTTAGCTATATATAACAAAAAAGGCTGAACAATGTCAGCCTTTGCTTTGAAATTTATTGAAAATTTAGAAACGGTAGTTTAATCCTAAGCCATATAAAGTAGCACTTGATTTAGAACTAATATTGGCTGTTGCAGGAACTTTAACATTTAAACCATTTAATGATGTATCTAAAATCATATCTGTTTCACTAAAACTTAGATTTCTACCCTTAATATATGCAAATCCTGCATCAAGGGATAAATTAGGTGTAAAACGATAAGTAGCGCCGATAGTATACCAAGTACGATCTGTATCAGGGATAGACATTGAGTGATAACCTTTACTTACCGCTGTTTCATCGTGTGCAATACCGGTACGTAAAGTTAAAGCATCATTAACATCATAAATGAAACCTAATGCAATACGAGTGGTATCACTAAAGTTTTCTGCTTTTTTGAATAACTCTAAATCTTCTCTATATGCTCTCAACTCAGTAAATCTACTCCACTCAGTCCGTTTAATACTATAAGTTACTGCAAATTTAGGTAACACTTTATGATATCCAGCAATTTCCCAATATGCCGGTAATGGAAGCGTCAATTTACCACCACCAATTTTAGGATTGTTAGGAATATCAGAGCTAAAATCACCATCAAACTTAATATCAACGTGAGAATGATATGCTAAACCGATACGGTTATTTTCATTAAATTCATAAACTAGACCTACATTCCAACCATATCCCCACTTATCGCCTTTTAATTTAGCAGCTACAGTATCTGAACCAGGAACCGACTTAAAATATTGGCTAGCAGCTCCTAAATTACGTTCAATGGTTGCATCTGCATATACCGCATTAACACCAGCACCTAAGCTTAATTTATTGGTAACTCGATATGCACCGCTTAAGTTGAAATTCAAGGCTGTTAAATCTGTTTTACCACCAAAATAACCAGCGTTGTATCCGGAATTAAATTCTGTTGCTAATCCATAATTAACATTAATACCACCACCCACTGCAAAACGATCATTAATTGGATAAACCGTATACAAATAAGGCAGAAGAGCCTTCGCAGCAATATCATTATGCCCGGCATCTACTTCTTGAGAAGCTGGAACAAGCCCACCTAACGCAGGACCTACATATGTTTTTCCCTTTAAATCAATATTCGGACGAACATAAATACCACCAATGGAAATTTCAGGCTGTTTAAAGAAAGTCATTAATGCTGGGTTGATTGCCACTACAGAAGCATTTTCCGCCACTGCCGCATCCCCCGCATAAGCACGGCCTAAACCGGAAGTTGAGGTTTCATGTAATTGGAAAGCAGAAGCAAACGATCCTTGAGATGCAACTGCAACCAAACTTGCAAGTAAAGTTTTTGAAAGTAAACGCATTAATTAGTTTCCTTATTATTTATTGATAACTAGTGCCAATTTAAGAGCTTGAATCTTATGCAATATCACACCATAACTCAACACAATAAGGATTTAAAGCGAAGTGATTAGACCAGTCAACCTTGAAATCAGCTTGATATAGATCAAATTAAATAAACTCTCAACGGTTTTCTTGCAACATCGTGTTAAAATAAATTTGTTTTTTTATCACTTTTTTTGAATTGGAGTTATTTATGAGTCAAATGAAATGTAAACCTGAAGAAGCAAAAGTTTGTTGTTGCGTTGATGTCGGCACAGTGATCGATAATGAAGACTGCAGCGTTGATTTTGCTCAAGTTTATGCCTCTGAAGAACAAGCACAGCAAGCACTTGACTATTTAACTGAAAAAGCAAAAGCAGCCGAAAGCGAACCTTGCAAAATCACAAATGAAATTTCTCAAGTTGACGGCGGTTATCAATTAAAAGCAGAGTTTAATTTCTGTTGTCAAGCGGAAGCGATGATTTTCCAGCTTTCCACTCGTTAATTTTTAACCACTCAAATAGCAATCTACTTTTTATTGTTATTTAACTTATCTAATATTGCCCGATCGAAAGTTCGGGCTTTTTGTTATATTGAGTTTAAAAGTTGCGTTCGTGCAGTATTGTAATTACAATATTGCACTAACAACTTCTTAAGGAGCTTTTAATGAACAGTAATTTAACCGTCCGCATCGATCAACATATCAAAGAACTTGCATCAGCTAATGCAAAACAACTGGGTTTAGACTTATCAACTATTATCAGAATGCTTTTGACTCAACTCGCCGCAAAAGGCACTCTCCCTGAAGGATTGGTAGAACCAAACAGTGAAACATTACAAGCCATTTATGAATTGGAAAATGGCATTGGCGTATCCCATTACAATAGTGTGGAAGAGCTAAAAGCAGACTTAGGTTGGTAATATGTTCACGCTTGAGGTTTCCAGTAAATTCAAAAAAGATGCCAAACGTTATAACAAAGATGCTAATGCGAAAGCAATTATTACAGAAGTGATTTCATTACTTGTTTCCGGAGAACCATTACCGCCAAAATACAAAGAACACGCTTTAATCGATAATTATGTCGGTTATTTAGAATGCCACGGACGACCTGATCTACTTTTAATTTATCAACGAGATATGAAAAATGGCGTGATTAAACTTTATCGTGTCGGATCTCACGCACAACTTTTTAAATAATAGAGAAAAACACTTAAAGCGGATAATCTGATAACGCCAGCACTTTTGTTCACTATGCCTTGTTTACTATACCAAAAGAAAAATGGAGTGAAATTTATTCCACTCCATTTATTCCTCACAAAATAATTATCAACAATTAAGCTTTGCTTTTGCGCTCTTCCTCTTTACAAGCCGCCGCTGTGAAGATTACGTCTGTAGAAGAGTTTAGTGCGGTTTCGGTTGAATCTTGTAACACACCAATAATAAAACCAACCCCTATAACTTGCGCCGCAATGTCGTTTGAAATGCCGAAGAGGCTACACGCTAAAGGAATGAGTAACAATGAACCGCCGGCAACACCGGACGCACCGCAAGCACAGATACTGGCAACCAGACTTAATAACAATGCGGTCGGTAAGGTTACTTCAATGCCTAAAGTATGTACTGCCGCTAAAGTTAAGATAGTAATAGTAATGGCAGCACCGCCCATATTAATGCTTGCGCCTAATGGAATGGAAACGGAATAGGTTTCTTCTTTTAAGCCCAAACGTTGTGCCAATTCCATATTAACCGGAATATTCGCCGCAGAACTACGGGTGAAGAAAGCGGTTAAACCGCTGACACGGATACAGGTCCAAACTAATGGATATGGGTTTTCTCTGGTTTTCCAGAACACCAAAATCGGATTGATGACGAAAGCAACAAATAACATTGAACCGATTAATACCGCCAACACTTGGATATAACCGCCCAATGCCGATAAACCTTTGTCTGCCAAAGTGCTTGCTACTAAACCGAACACCCCGATTGGTGCAAATGCAATCACCACTTTTACCACCATAGAAACGGCTTCGGAAATATCCAACAGTAAATTTTTGGTAGTGTCAGAAGCGTGGCGTAATGCAACGCCAAGACCGATCGCCCACGCCAAAATACCAATAAAGTTAGCGTTGAAAAGCGCATTGAACGGATTGTCCACCACGTTAAAAATTAAAGTGCTCAACACTTGAGTCACGCTTTCCGGCGGTGCGATAGATTTTTCCGCATCCCCCAACGCTAATTCGGTCGGGAACAAGAAACTGGCAACCACCGCCACCAATGCGGATAGAAACGTGCCTAATAAATATAAATAGATAATGCTTTTTAAGTTGCTTTTCTCACCGACTTTACGGTTGGCAATGGCTGCAATAACCAATACAAAAATCAAAATCGGAGCAATCGAACGCAACGAACGGACAAAAATTTGACCAAGAATGCTAACATTTTCTGCCAAATTTGTGCCCAACATTGGTTCTAAATAAGGAGAAATCAGTGCTAAAAATATCCCTAATACAAGACCGATGGCAATCCTTTTAACTAACGAGCCTTGAAACAGTAACGCTGTAAAACGAGATGAAGTAACCATAATTTATAATTTTCTATCTGTTGTGTTGAAAATTAAGAGATCTTTGATCTCCGCCCAGCTTTAAGATAGCGGAAAATATAAATTATGCAAATAAAATAATCTAAAAATAACTTTTTTTCTCTTTCATTATATTTTTTACAAAAAAAGATATGCTTTTTTAGAAAAAATCCGGTTCAGTTCTCACTTTCCATCGCTGCTTTAAGGCTATGCAATAATTTTTCGCCATAAACCGCACGCCAACCGCACAGCAAATCCGGTAATTTTTGCTTGGATTGCCCCACCCAATACCATTTTAGAAATTGGTGCAGTGCTTTTTTGCTTGCCACAAGTTGTAACGGTACTTTATTTTGTAGCATTGCTTTTAACTCTTTATGCAGTAGATTTAAATATTTCTTGTAATGTGGACGTTCCGAAATATTTTCAATTAAATCAGGGTATTGCTCCGGTGGCACACGTTTTGCCTGTTCCAACAGCAACAGCAGTTTTTTGCCATATCTTTTGATCTCCATCGGATGCAAACCCAAATCCAATAACTGTGCGGTATGAACAGGCTCGTGAATTGCCATTTGAACCAAGCCTTCACTACTGACAATAAAATTCAACGCAATATTGCGTTTTATGCCCTCCTGAAAACGCCATTTCGCCAAAAATTTCAAATTATTCAATGCTTTTCGATTTAAACGCCAAGCATTACCAATATCCAAATAAGCCTTTTCCGGTGAAGTTTGACGACAACGTTTTTGTGCAAACAGCTCACACTCCTGTTGAATCGCTGTTTTCCACTCTGAACTTGCCATTGCCGCCGCCATTTTTTGGTAAATCGGCAACAAATAATAGACATCCGCCGCTGCATAATTAAGCTGTCTTTCACTCAATGGGCGCTTCAACCAATCTGTTCTTGACGCTTTTTTATCTAACTCGACCTGTAAATAATGTTGCGCCAATAGCGCAAAACCGGCTGATTGTGGGAAACCTAAAAAATTCGCCATAATTTGCGTATCCAACATCGGCGTTGGAATTTGCTGAAATTGTTGATGAAAAATTTCAATATCTTCACCGCTGGAGTGCAGAATCTTCAACACGTTGGCATCGGCAAGCAGCGCAATAAAAGGCTGCCAATCGGTGATGGTGAGAGGATCAATCAAAGCAACATCTGCGCCAAAATAGAGCTGAATCAAGCCCAGTTTGGCATAATAACTGCGCACACGCTCAAATTCCGTATCCAATGCCACCACCAAATAATGCCGAGCCTGTTCGCATAACTGCTTTAATTGTGCATCTTGTTGAATAATTTGATAAGAAATCATACTGCTGTTTATCTTTCAAAAAGAAAGGCATAAACCTTATGCCTTTTGTATTACTATTTGCGAAAACTGTCTTAATAAGTAACGCTTTGATTGTCATCTTCAGCATTTGCTGCTGCGATGACAATGCAAACTAACTTTGGGCTGCCGCTTTTTCGCGTTTAGCCAACTCTTCATCACGCACCACACGACGCAAAATTTTGCCGACATTGCTTTTCGGCAATTCGTCACGAAACTCAATTTCTCGTGGAATTTTATAACCGGTTAAACCGCTGCGGCAGTGTTTCCGCAACTCTTCGCGAGTTAAACTTTCATCTTTTTTCACGACAAAGGCTTTAATAATCTCCCCAGAAACCGGATGCGGAACGCCGATAACCGCGGCTTCTGCCACTTTCGGGTTCAACATAATCACATCTTCGACTTCGTTCGGATAAACATTAAAACCGGAAACAATGATCATATCTTTCTTACGATCGACAATCCGCAACTGGTAGTCATCATCCATTTCAACAATATCGCCGGTCGCCATCCAACCATCTTTTAACACCGCTGCGGTTTCTTCCGGTTTGTTCCAATAACCTTGCATCACTTGTGCACCTTTCACCCAAAGCTCACCCGGCTGATTGAGCCCAAGTTCATTGCCGTTATCATCCATAATTTTAATATCGGTATCCGGCACCGGCACCCCGATCTTACCGGCGTGTCCGGCAAAATTCGCCGGATTACAGGCGATCAGCGGTGAACATTCGGTCATTCCATAACCTTCCAAAATATGACAACCGGTTAAATCATACCAACGCTGCGCAATCGCTTTTTGCACCGATACGCCACCACCAACGGTCAATCTTAATTGTGAAAAATCGACATTTTTCAGCTCTTCCTGCTGCAACAACGAGTTAAACAAGGTGTTGACGCCGGTAATTGCAATCGGGCGATAACGTTTTAACTCTTTGATTAAATTAGGCAAATCGCGAGGATTGGTAATTAAAATACCGGTCAGCCCGAAATCAATAAACAATAATGCGTTCACAGTTAGAGAGAAAACGTGATACATCGGCAAAATAATGGTGGCATAACGATTATTGCCGGCTTTCACAAAAGGTTCTGCCAACCATTTCGCCTGCGCAATGTTATAAACCATATTGCCGTGTGTGAGCATTGCCCCTTTCGCCACACCGGTTGTACCGCCTGTATATTGCAGAAATGCAAGATCTTTTTTACCAATTTCCGGACGAATATATTGACGATATTTGCCGACTCTTAACACTTCGCGGAAAGTGACAGCGTGCGGTAACTTATACTTCGGCACCAATTTTTTGATATATTTCACAACGAAATTAACTAAAGTGCGCTTCCCGAATGAAAGCTGATCGCCCATTCTGGTTAAAATCACGTGCTTAACATCAGTATTGAACACCACTTTTTCTAAGGTTGAAGCAAAGTTGGAAACCACCACAATCGCCGCTGCACCGCTATCTTTGAGCTGATGTTCTAATTCTCTCGGAGTATAAAGCGGATTAACATTCACCACCACCATACCAGCTCGCAAAATACCAAACAGTGCAATTGGATATTGCAACAAATTCGGCATCATCAATGCAACGCGATCACCTCGCTCCAACTTCAACTCATTCTGTAAATAAGCTGCAAATGCTCGGCTACGCTCTTCTAATTTACGATAAGTTAAAACTTGCCCCATATTGACATAAGCCGGTCTGTCCGGATGTTCTCTTACTGCTTTTTCCAACATTTCTACTAAAGAAGATAATGCCAACGTATTCGGATCCATTCTTGATTCAGCCGGATAATTTTTTACCCACAATCTATCCATTTTCTTATCTATATCATCGTTCTAGTTAAAATTCGGTCGCTATCTTATCACAGAATTTACAAAATTTTTATCACGAATGCGTTCACTGATCAGCAATCAACATCAATAAGAGGGTTATTGGTTATACAGATTGGATTAATGAGAATCAGTTTGATGAGTTTTATCCAAAAATACGCCCGCTTCAAATGAAAACGGGCAATCCTAAAGCTAAGAAGGTATTAACGATATTCTACACTGATAATATCAAATTCAACTTTACCGCCAGGGGTTGTAATCGTGACATTATCATCTACTTCTTTACCGATTAAACCACGTGCAATCGGTGAATTGACAGAAATCAGCCCTTGCTTAATATCAGCTTCATCATCACCAACGATTTGATAAGTTACTTCGTCATCGGTTTCCACATTCACTAACACCACTGTTGCACCAAAAATCACGCGTCCGTTATTCACAATTTTTGTTACATCAATAATTTGCGCATTCGACAATTTTCCTTCAATCTCTTGAATACGTCCTTCACAAAATCCCTGTTGCTCACGGGCAGCGTGATATTCTGCATTTTCCTTTAAATCGCCGTGTTCACGGGCTTCGGCAATTGCTTTAATAATCTCTGGGCGACGCACATTCTTTAAATAATCAAGTTCTTCACGTAAAAGATTAGCACCGCGTACTGTCATCGGAATTTGTTGCATTATTTTGATCCCTTTTAACGTATTAATTAACAGTCAAAACAAAACCACATAAGCAATAAACATTGTACTTATGTGGCAAAAATAATAAATTGTGATTTACGAAATCAACGAGAGCTATTATTATTTACCGCATTGCAAAAAATATCAATATTAAAAACTCGTTGTTATGATCTCCTCTACTTCAATCAGTACATATATCCGTAAATCTTTAAAATATCTTTTTCCGGCATTGAGTTGTGCAATATTCAGTCAATCTGCAATTGCTACAGTTGATGTCGCCCAATTAGTGCGTGAACTGCCAAAAGGCGCAAATGTGACGATCGCTGCCAAAGATCTTGCTACCAACCAAGCCGTTGCCGATTATCAAAGTGATATGTTTATGTTGCCGGCAAGTACGCAAAAAGTGTTTACCGCCATTGCAGCAAAACTGTTGCTAACCGATCAATTCCAATTTCAAACCAGTTTATTAACCAACGGCAAAATTGAGAATGGGCATTTAAAAGGCGATTTAATTGTCAAATTCAGCGGTGATCCGGATTTAACCAGTGGTCAGCTGTACAGCCTACTCGCCACCTTAAAAAAACAGGGCGTTCGCCAAATTGATGGTGATTTAATTTTGGACACCTCCATTTTCGCTTCACACGATCGTGGCTTAGGCTGGATTTGGAACGATTTAACAATGTGTTTCAATGCGCCGCCGGCAGCGGTAAATATTGATGGCAACTGCTTTTCGGTCAACATTGATGCCAGTGGTTCGGTCGGCAGTTTGGTTCGCATTGATGTGCCTTCACAATATCCGATTCAGATGTTCAGCCAAGTTTATATCGTCAGCGATAATGAAGCCGGTTATTGCCAATTTGATGTGGTCAGCAACGACAATAATCGCTATCAGCTCAAAGGATGTATTCGCCGTCAACCGAAAAAATTCGGCTTAAGTTTTGCCGTGCAGGATACCGACAGCTATGCGGTAGCGATTTTGCAAAGAATGTTGAAAAATCTCGGCGTTGCATTCAGTGGCCGCGTCCAACTGCCGTTCCAACCGCAACAAGGCACGGTTTTAGCCACTCATCAATCTAAAGCCTTGCCGGAACTATTGAAAAAAATGATGAAACATTCCGACAACCAAATTGCGGATGCGTTATTCAGAACCATCGCTTATTACTACTATAAACGCCCGGCGACCTTCCAGTTAGGCGGTATGGCAGTGAGAAGCATTTTAGAGAAAAACACCAATATCCGCTTCGGCAACAGTGTCATCGCTGACGGCTCAGGGCTTTCACGCCAAAATCTGATCAGCGCTAATACAATGTTACAGGCATTGGAATACATTGCTCGCAACGACAACACGCTCAAATTAATGCAGACTTTCCCAATCGCCGGCGTTGACGGCACTATCAGTGGCAGAGGTTCATTGATCAGTTCACCATTAGTAAAAAATGTCATTGCTAAAACTGGTTCACTGAAGGGAGTTTACAACCTCGCTGGTTTCCTCAACAACGCCCGTGGTGAAAAAGTCGCATTCGTTCAATTTATCAACGGCTACTCCACCGGTGATTTGGAAGATAAAACCAAACGTGCACCGCTAGTCCGTTTTGAATCACAGCTTTATCGTGCGATTTATGGGGATTAGTTTTTATTTATCTTTTTAAAATTAAAAAGAAAATATTTTTTATTGAGGGATTAAAAAATGCTGAAAAAATATTCAAAGTCATATCAAATTTGACATCCTCCCCGCCCTAAAGGACGGGGATTCCTACCAGCTCCCACGCCTTGCGTGGGCTACTCTCGGTGGGTTCTTGCTGCTGACCTCTAACGAGGTTCACTTCACAAGCGCGACGGCGATGTCCTCGCCTGCTTTTCATTATGCCTGAACGATTGCTCGCCCACGCGCTAAAACATTCATCGCACCAACCACGTCCGCATTTTCTGTGTAGCCACACTCTACGCATTCAAAATGTGCTTGCGTTTGGCGATTTTCTTTTGAGATATGACCACAACAAGGGCAAGTCCGACTGCTGTTTTGCGGCGGAACGGCAACCAAAAATCCGCCTTGCCATTGGGTTTTGTAGTCCAACTGACGGCGAAATTCAAACCACGATTGGTCGAGAATGGCTCGATTTAATCCTGATTTTGCGGCTACATTCTTGCCGTGTTGCTCTGCTGTGCCTTTGGCG
>NZ_KB903732.1 GCF_000379785.1 Gallibacterium anatis DSM 16844 = F 149
GTTTGTATGACGTGATATTTAAACTCTGGGGTGTAGGTTCGTTTGGTATGCAGCACGGCTAAGCCCTTTATACCTGAATGTTGATATTGGGCAATCCAACGCCTTAATGTGCGTTTAGACACGGTAAATGTACGACAGGTTAAAGAAAGGTTTTCCTCGTGTTGAAAGTAGAAATCTACCACTTGTTGTTTAAATGTTTGGTTATATTTAGTCATAAAAAATCTGCACCTTTGTATGTTGTTGGATAATAAGTCCAACTTTTGGGGTGCAGATCATATCGAAATGAGGCATTTTTAATTGCTGTAATAAATATTTTGCGCGTTGTTGTAGAGAAGCTTTGATATGCCAATTCCGAAAAGCGGAGGGTAACAGCACATTATCTAGTGCGGTTAATCCATTAGTAAGATAAAAATCCTGCATAATAATGCCGATATTTTGAAAACGCCAATGATCACATTGTGCGGTAGAAAGTATCGTTAAATCCTGATTCTTCCATAAAATATTGCCGGAACTCGGTTTTAATAAGCCGCAGATGATGTTTAAAAACGTGCTTTTACCGCAACCGGAAGGCCCCATCAGCGCAATTTGTTGTGAAGATTGTAGATAAAAATGTGGAATAGATAGGATTGGCGAAGAAAGACCGGGAACTTTGACGGTAACATTATGGAGAGAAAGTAAAGTCATACGCGATTCCTGTTTATAATTCACTGAAAGTGGCATTGGTGAGTCTTAGCAAACTGACGAATCCGGTTGCCGGATCAGTCCAAGAGCCGTAAGACAGTTTCCCTTCTACTTTAATCATCGTGTTGTTTTGTACGAACGGCTGCTTTTTATCAAGATAAACCACCACAATATCGGCAGGCCAATCCGCATCGGAAGAGCAGAACGGGCAGAGTGCCATCGGTGCTTTGGTCAAAACAAAAAATTTCGCATCTGCTTTTAATGGTGGTGCCATAAAGCCGTGCATTTCTACCTCTTGATCTTTTAATGATTTCACCTTATCAGAGAATTCCATTCCCAATGCTGAAATCTTGCCGTAAAGCTGATCGAAACTAAGTTGGGTTATTGCCATTGCCGGAGAAAATATTCCCGATAACAGTAAAATAGCTAAAAATAGCGAGGCGAACCTCGCTATAAGATTGATTTGCATAAGTTATTTCCCTTTTTCTTTGCCGTTAATGGCGAAGCTGTCAACGATAACTTTGAAAATATCGGAGTTTTCCATATAGCCTTTAATCGCTTCTGATCCCGGACCTTGTGCTTGAATGACGATGTCATCAATAGCGTGTACGCCGTTGGATTCACTTTTTGGCAGAATGCCGGTACGCAATACCGCACCCGGCACCGATTTATAGGCTTCATTGGCGACATATTCACCTTTCTCGTTTTTAATGGCGGGGACAAATATACCATCAAGTTTTGGGCGGAAAGTTTCGTAATAATCAGGATAATTATTAAAGAATGCCGCTAAACGTTTGCTAACATCCAATCTATCAGGATAGCCGTCTTGGTTTTTATCTTCATAATTCGGATAACCGGCGGCTGCGTAAACGCCGACTTTTTCTCGCATATCATCACCCGGTTTGTTGTCGTCTACTGTTCCGATTAACGATAAACCGTGCGTATGATCGCCGGTGACAATAATTAATGTATCCGGATGTTTTTCGGCGAATTTTTTAGCAATTTCAATCGACTTATCAAACATAATCGTACTCATCAAAGCACGTTCCCAATCAAGCGGATGAGAAGATTTATCGATTAATGCGGATTCCACCATTAAGAAGAAACCGTTCGGATTTTGGGATAATACGTCTAATGCCGTTTGTGTCATTGTGGTGAGATCAGGTTGATCCGGGAATTTTTTGGTCGCTTCGGTTTTTAGAAAACGGCGATCTAAAACGGTATCCATATTGCCGGTATGGAATAAGCCTAATAACTGCTTAGTATCTTTAGCAATATTGGTTAATTCGGTATTGGTTGTAACTAACTGATAACCGTCCGCCTTAAATTTTTCAATATAATTGATATCATCTTTACGTTTTGAGCCTGGTACTGATTTTGGTAGGAAATAAGCAGAACCACCGCCTAACAATACATCCGGTTTGACTTCATAAAGCATTCCGGCAATTTTATCTTTATCCGCACGCCGTCTGGTATGAGAAACAACAGCTGCTGGTGTGGCATCTTCCAATTCTGCATCGGAAACAATACCTAAACTTTTATTGGTTTTACGTTTAATTAATTCACCGAGTGTTTCCTGTTTCGGGTGATTAAGATTATCTTTAGAGCGACTGACATAGACACCGAGAGCATTAATGGCTGATTTATGCCCGGTCATATAGGTGCTCATCGTGTTGGCACTGTCCGCCGTGATGGCATCGGTACTGGATGTGCCGATAAAACCGGTTACCGGCAGCGTATCCATAGCTAATAAACTATTTGCTTTTCCTTCAGTTACACCTTTAGATAAAATGCGCGCGCCGGTACGGTGTGCCACGGATAAGCCATCACCTAAAAAGAAGATAATATTTTTGGCTTTCGCAATATCCGGTGTGCGATAGACTGTCCAATTTACTTTGCTGCTTTTACCGTTTGCTTGTGCGGTAACTTGATATTTTCCTGGCTCTTGAATACTGACATTTCTTAACCAAATTGCAGAAACTGGCTCGCCATCCTCTTTTTCAACAAATTCAATGTTGTTACTACCCAATACTTTAGTGAAATCTTTGCCGTTAATGGTAATTTTTACCTGTTCCGGTTTTACAATTTCGTCAAATTCCACTTTAAAATCAAATTTGCCGTCAACCATCATTGTGGCACGATCAATCGGATAAATGGTTTGAGCAAATGAATTTAATGCGAATGCAGATGCCATCAACGTCAGTAAATAGCGTAACTTCATAGGTTTCTCCATAGTGTTTCAAAAAGGTTGTTTAAATTCTGAAATGACTATAACGGAGAAATATGACAGTTATATGACAAAAAATAAGCGAGGCATAATAGGCGAGGAAAGCAAGGAAGGCAAGGGAAGAGAAGAAAAGCCCTTTAGTCATTAACTAAAGGGCAGGAAGTTATTTGAGTAGTAAATAATTGGTCTGTTTCACCTCTTCCATTACGACATAGGTGCGAGTGTCGTTTACTCCCGGAAGACGGAGCAACGTGGTACCGAGCAGTTTACGATAAGCAGCCATATCGGCAACACGGGTTTTTAATAAATAGTCAAAATCACCGGAAACCAAATGGCATTCTTGAATCTCTTCTAAATCCTGCACCGCACGATTGAACTCTTCAAAAACATCCGGTTTACCGCGAACCAAAGTAATTTCGACAATTACTAACAGCGGTGAATCTAATAATTCCGGGTTGAGTAAAGCCCGGTATCCCATAATCACATTTTGTTTTTCTAAGCGTTTTACTCGTTCCAGACAAGGTGTTGGCGATAAACCGACACGTTTTGAAAGCTCGATATTGGAAATTTTACCGTTATGTTGCAACTCATTAAGAATTTTCATATCGATAGCATCGAGTGATTTCATCATCTTTTTTTGACGCATTTTGAGAAAGCCTTTATCAACTTGAATGGCGTTATTATAGCGGATATTCAATAAAACATCAGCCGTAAAAACGGCTGATGTCGCTTGATTTATGTTGAGAAACTTTTGTTATGGTAAAAGTGACTCTTGATCTGCGCCCTCTTTTTCCACTTTCGGCGGCAACATATGTTCACGTTTCAAGCCGAAGTTAAGCGCAAGTGCAATCGCAATATAAATTGATGAATAAGTACCGAAACCGATACCGATCAATAACGCTAACGAGAAACTGTGGATTGTTGGACCGCCAAATAATAATAATGCGATAACCACAATTAATGTGGTGATAGAGGTCATCAATGTTCTGGATAAGGTCTGACTAAGTGAAATATTGATAATTTCCACCGTAGAGGCACGACGAATTTTACGGAAATTCTCACGTACACGGTCAAATACCACGATACTATCGTTCAAGGAGTAACCGATAACGGAAAGAATCGCCGCCACAAAGGTTAGATCAATCTCAACTTGTAGCATCGCGAAGAAACCTAAAGTCACGATCACATCGTGCGCCAAAGAGAGAATTGCTCCTAAAGCTAAACGCCATTCAAAACGTAAACCGACATACAGCAATAGCATTGCCAAAGTGATTAAAGTGGCATAAATCGCCGAAGTGGTTAGCTCTTCACCCACATTTGGACCAACGAATTCAATACTGCGAATGGAAACGTCTTTATCAATATTGTCACTTAAAATGGTTTTGATGTGTGTGCCGATATTCGGATCATTGACAGATGCCGGTACACGCACCATTACATCACGTACGCCGCCTGATGCTTGTACCACCGCATTATCCAAACCGTTTTGCGCTAAAATAGAGCGGATTTTCGGCAAGTCGGCAGGTTGTGAGAACGAAGTATCGATCACCGTTCCGCCGGTAAAGTCCAAGCCCCAGTTAAAACCTTTAGTGATAATAAAAAATAATGAAATTGCTACCACAATAATTGATAAAGCATAGCCCACCATACGATAGCGCATAAAGTGGATTAGCTTATATGGCAGCTTAATATCGTTAACTGTTTCAGTTTGATTATCTGTATTTTTCATAAATAATGCTTCCCTTAAATCGATAATTTACTGATTCGTTTTCCACCATAGAGGAAATTCACCACCGCACGAGTACCGGTAATGGCAGTAAACATCGAAATGGCAACACCAAGAGATAATGTAATCGCGAAGCCTTTTACCGGGCCGCTACCTACTGCATAAAGAATGACAGCCGTTAAAATAGTTGTCAGGTTAGCATCGAAAATACTGGAGAAAGCGCCGCTGTAACCTTCGTTAATGGCTTGTTGTACCGAACGGCCGTTACGCAACTCTTCTTTAATACGCTCAAAGATCAACACGTTGGCATCGACTGACATCCCGACCGACAGCACGATCCCTGCAATCCCCGGCATAGATAACGTAGCCCCCGGAATTAATGACATCAAACCAACCAGAATAACGATGTTGGCAACCAATGCCAAATTAGCGATCAAACCGAATTTACGGTAGTAAAGCGCCATAAAGAGCACAACGATCAATAAGCCCCAGAAGCTTGCTTGCATACCCTGTTCGATATTTTGCGCCCCAAGAGAAGGCCCGATAGTGCGTTCTTCAACAATCTGAATCGGAGCAATTAATGCACCTGAACGTAATAACACGGAAAGATTTTGCGCTTCAGCAGGGGAGTTGATACCGGTAATACGGAAAGTATTGCCTAAACGAGATTGAATGGTAGCAACGTTAATGACTTCTTCGTGTTTTGTCAAAATTGCTTTACCGTTTTCATCTTTTTTACCGCTGTCTTTATATTCACTATAAACAGTCGCCATTGGTTTACCGATTGCGGTTTTAGTCGCTTCCGACATCATATTTCCGCCTTCGCTGTCCAAAGAGATATTTACTTGAGGACGACCATATTCATCATTACCGGAATTGGCATCGGTAATATGCTCACCACCTAAAATGGTTTTACGATAAACAACAACCGGTGTACCGTTACGGTCGTGTTGTAATTCTGAATCGGACGGCACCATTCCATTTTCAGCAGCTGCAAGATTGGCGGTTTGATTGACCATACGGAATTCCAATGTTGCAGTTGCGCCCAAAATTTCCTTAGCACGAGCAGTATCCTGTACCCCCGGTAATTCCACTACGATTCGATCTGCTCCCTGCTGTTGCACCACAGGTTCAGCAACACCAAGTTCATTCACACGTTTACGTAAAATAGTGATATTTTGTTCAACGGCACTCTTTCTTAAATGAGTCAGTTCATTTTCTGAAAGGGTTAATGTAACATTTTGCCCATTGCTGACCACGTCCCAATTAGCGTGTTTACGCTTTAATACACGCACCACATCACTTGGTGAAATATTATCGGCAAGGGTGATAACGGTGGAGTAATTTTCACCGGATTGGATTGCTTTATAGACAAATTTTTCTTTGCGCAATTCGGTGCGGAGTGAATCTTGTAACTGTTCTTGCTGTTTAGCCAGTACCGATTTTAAGTCAACTTCCATTAAGAAACGCACACCGCCACGTAAATCCAAGCCTAATTTCATTGGGCCGGCGCCGATATCAGTCAACCAAGTCGGCGTTGCCGGCGCAAGGTTTAATGCAACGGAATAGTTATCGCCCAGTTTTTCTAAAATTTTATCTTTGGCGAGAAGCTGCTCATCAGTGCTGGTAAATTTTGCCAAAATAGAGCCGTTTTCTAAGGCGATAGATTTAATAGGAAGTTTATTTTGTTCAAGTACCTGACGAACGTCGGATAAGGTTTGTTCGGTGGCAAGTTGACCGCGCGTTCCTGAAACCTGAACTGCCGGGTCTTCACCGTAAAGATTTGGAAGCGCATATAAAATGCCGATGACGACAACGAAGATCACCATCAGATTCTTCCATAAAGGGAAACGATTTAACACAATAAAAACCTTTGTAAATTGTTTAACACACAGGGCAATCAAACAGTTGTTGATTGCCCCGCTAACCCACACTACGCGCTAAAAACGCGTGTTCTAACCTTGTCTGGAAGGTAAATTAAAGTGATTTGATAGAACCTTTCGGTAGAACGGCTACGATAAAATCTTTTTTGATAGTAACTTCGTTAGTGTCGTTAAGGGCGATAACAATATAGTCGCTCTCAGCAGAAACTTTAGTGATTTTGCCTAATAAACCGCCGCTGGTTAAAACTTCTTCACCTTTCGCAAGTGAAGACATCAATTCACGATGTTGTTTATTACGTTTAGATTGCGGACGGAAAATCATAAAGTAGAAAATAAGCCCAAAAATGACCAATAAAAAGATCATTTGTAAGCCGCCGCCCTGTTGTGCTGCAGCGTCGGCAGCATATGCTGTAGAGATAATACCCATATTGTTTTTTTCCTTAATAACAAAATAAAAACTAAGTGTTTTATGCCGTTTCGGCAAAACAGTGGCTAAAAATAGCATGTTTCAATTCACAGAACAACAGATAAAGCATTGCACTGTGGATTGCCTTGATTTGGAAGAGGTTATACCTCTTCCGAATTAGTACATTCTACCGCTGTGAATAGCGGCGTTTCAATCATTTAGGCGTTTTTGATAAAACAAGCCAACTGCTGAAAAGCACGTTACCTTTCCCGCTGAAAAATGATTAATTGGCTTGATAATGCCCCACACCAAGTTCATCCTCTTTGCGTGTACGTTGCATTACGGCTTGCGGTGAGTGTTGCACGCGAAGATCCATATCATCTTCGGTACGCACAACTTCACCACGTAAAGAGTTGGTATAAACATCGGTGATCTTAACATCAACAAATTTGCCAATCATATCCGGTGAGCCGACAAAATTAACAATACGATTATTTTCGGTACGACCGGTCAATTCCATAATATCTTTTTTGGACGGACCCTCCACCAAAATGCGTTGTTCAGTGCCTAACATACGGCGGCTGAATTGCGATGCCTGTTGGTTAATGCGTTCCTGCAACAGATATAAACGCTGTTTTTTCTCCTCTTCGCTCACATCGTCCGGCATATCTGCTGCCGGTGTGCCGGGACGGGCAGAGTAGATAAAACTGAAACTCATATCAAAATTGACTTGCGCAATGAGATTCATTGTCTGTTCAAAATCCTGCGCCGTTTCGCCCGGGAAGCCGACAATAAAATCGGAACTGATTTGAATATCCGGACGTGCTTCACGCAGTTTACGAATAATCGCTTTGTATTCCAATGCGGTGTGGTTGCGCTTCATCATTGATAAAATACGGTCGGAACCGCTTTGCACCGGTAAATGCAGGAAGCTGACCAGCTCCGGAGTATCGCGATAAACGTCAATAATGTCATCGGTAAATTCGATTGGATGAGAAGTGGTAAAACGTAAGCGATCAATACCGTCAATTGCCGCCACTAAACGCAATAATTCGGCAAATGAACAAATACCGCCGTCGTGGGTCGGTCCACGATAAGCATTCACATTCTGCCCTAACAGATTCACTTCGCGTACACCTTGCTCTGCCAATTGTGCGATTTCAAATAACACATCGTCGACCGGACGGCTTACCTCTTCGCCACGGGTGTAAGGCACAACGCAGAATGAGCAGTATTTATTACAACCTTCCATAATGGAAACAAATGCGGTCGGGCCTTCGGCACGAGGTTCAGGTAAACGGTCAAATTTTTCGATTTCCGGGAAACTGACATCGACCACAGCACTTTTGCCGCCACGAATTTGATTCACCATTTCCGGCAGGCGGTGCAACGTTTGTGGCCCGAAAATAATATCGACATAAGGCGCACGATCTCGAATATGTTCGCCCTCCTGTGAGGCAACGCAACCGCCGACACCGATAATCAGATCCGGATTTTGTTTTTTCAAATCTTTCCAACGTCCTAATTGATGGAATACTTTTTCTTGTGCTTTTTCACGGATTGAACAGGTATTTAATAATAAGATATCCGCTTCTTCCGCGTTTTCTGTCAATTCCAAACCGTGCGTGCTGTTTAACAGGTCTGCCATTTTGGCTGAGTCATACTCATTCATTTGGCAGCCCCAAGTTTTAATATGTAGTTTTTGTGTCATTCTATTTCAGTTGAAAGTTAATGGATGATTTAAATTGGATAAGCGTACAATTTGCTTATCCGCGATAAAAATAGTGCTATCTGAATATAGCGGTGTAAAAAGTCGGCGGCTATTCTACCGATTTATCTACATAATCTCTAGCACTTCATTGGGGTATGTGAGTGATTTTCTTTTAGGCAACACCGGCTTTTGTGAGTAAAATAAAAGAAAAATGAGAAAAAGGGTACACAAAATGGGTGAACAGGCAAAACATTACGATTTTATTATTATCGGTGGTGGAATGGTCGGTGCGGCTTGTGCCGCCGGATTAGCTAAATTGGGCTTGAAAATTTTCGTGGTAGAACGTTCATCATTGCCGTATTTTAGCGCTGACAGCGAGTACGATTTACGCATTTCCGCGATTAGTCAAGGATCGGTTAACTTATTGCAGCATTTAAATGCGTGGCAATATATCGCAGATCGCCGAGTTTGTCCTTACAGTGAATTAAGCACGTGGGAGATAGAGGGGTTTTCCACCACTTTTAGTGCAAAAGAGATTAATTTGTCGCAACTTGGTTTTATGGTGGAAAATCAATTAATTCAAGAGGGGTTGTGGCAACAGTTCCAACAATTACCGAATGTTGATTTTGCTGTGAATTGTACTGTCAGCACACAACAATATCAGCAGAACAGATGGCATCTTACTTTAGATAATGGTGAACAGATTTGTAGCCCCTATATTATCGCTGCTGACGGTGCAACTTCCCAATGGCGAACAATCGCCGGTATTGGTGTTACCGGTTGGCGTTATCAACAGGACTGTATGTTGATTTTGGTGGATACCGAAGCCGAACAGCAGTCGATGACTTGGCAACAATTTTATCCGAGCGGCCCGCGAGCATTGTTGCCATTGTTGGGTAAACAAGCCTGTTTGGTTTGGTATGATACCCCTGAGCGGATTGATTCTTTAAAAAATTTATCAGCAGAAAAACTCACCACAGAAGTTGAGCAATATTTCCCGGCAAGATTAGGCAAAATTACCGTGAAAAAATGGGGTTCATTCGCCTTAACTCGCCGCCACGCACAGCAGTATTATAAAAACGGTGTGATTTTGGTCGGTGATGCGGCGCACAGTATTCATCCTTTAGCCGGACAAGGGGTAAATCTTGGCTTTAAGGATGTGAAAGCCCTATTGGAAAATGTTGAATGGGCATTAAAACAGGATTCAGGCTTAGCGCAAGAGCAATTTTTACAACGCTATCAACAGCAACGCTATAAAGACAATTTGTTAATGCAATCAACAATGGATGTTTTTTATAAAACATTTCGCTCGCCGTTGTTGCCGGTTAAAGTAGCGCGAAATATTGCGTTATTAGCTTCTGAACGAGCAGGCTTTATTAAGCGTCAGGCTTTGCGTTATGCGCTTGGCTTATAATAAAAAATGAAAATGAGAAAATCGAGCTTGCTTGTTGCAACTACAGCGGAAATCTTATAGAATTTGCACCGTTTTTTGTCAATGAATTGATGAACAACCTAAGTTTCTGTATTTTGCAGATAGATAAGTTAAATTAATAGAGGAATAAGATTATTAAAACCGTAAAAAAAGCACCGGCAGCTAATCGCCCGAATCGTATTAATGAAGAAATTCGTGTGAAGGAAGTCCGTTTGATCGACCAAGATGGTGAGCAGGCGGGAATTGTATCTATCCAACAGGCGTTGGAGTTGGCTGAACAGGCCGATTTGGATCTGGTTGAGATCAGTCCTAATGCCGAACCTCCGGTTTGCCGTATTATGAATTACGGTAAATTCCTTTATGAAAAGAGCAAAACTGCCAAAGAGCAGAAAAAGAAACAGAAAGTTGTTCAAGTAAAAGAAGTTAAGTTCCGTCCCGGAACTGACGAAGGCGACTATCAGGTAAAACTACGCAGCCTGATTCGCTTTTTGGAAGATGGGGATAAAACCAAAATCACACTGCGTTTCCGTGGTCGTGAATTGGCACATCAACAGATTGGCATCGAAATGTTGGATCGTATCAAAGCAGATTTAGCAGAATTAGCTGTAGTTGAATCTGAACCATCTAAGATTGAAGGTCGTCAAATGGTGATGGTGCTTGCCCCGAAAAAGAAATAATCAGTGCAGTTCAAGTAGTGAGAAGTAACGGTGTTTGACATCGTTACTTTTTATTCGCCTGATTATTAGTGATTAATCGTAAACAATGCGGAGTTATTAAACAATGCCTAAAATTAAAACAGTACGTGGCGCTGCTAAACGTTTCAAAAAAACTGGAACTGGCGGTTTTAAACGTAAACAATCTCATCTTCGTCATATCTTGACTAAGAAATCAACTAAACGTAAACGCCATTTACGTCATAAATCAATGGTTGCGAAAGCAGACCAGGTTTTAGTCGTAGCTTGTTTACCATACGCATAACCCGCGGGTTAGCGAACGTTTCGTTATTTTTTAAGTACAAATAGACAAAGGAGATTCCTATGGCCCGTGTAAAACGTGGTGTAATTGCAAGAGCTCGTCATAAGAAAATTCTTAAGGCAGCTAAAGGTTATTATGGTGCACGTTCTCGTGTATATCGTGTTGCTTTCCAAGCAGTAATTAAAGCTGGTCAATATGCTTACCGTGACCGCCGTCAACGTAAACGTCAATTCCGTCAATTATGGATTGCACGTATCAATGCGGCAGCTCGTCAAAACGGTTTATCATATAGCCGTTTCATCAACGGTTTGAAAAAAGCTTCTGTGGAAATCGACCGTAAAATTCTTGCTGATATCGCAGTATTCGATAAAGTAGCTTTCGCTGCTTTAGTTGAAAAAGCAAAATCAGCACTTTAATAAACTGATTTCGTTTATTTTAGGTTTAGAGGGATAGTGATTTAAAAAACACTATCCTTTTTTATTAGTTTTTAAATAAAAGGAGTTCAAATATGAAATTAAAATTAGTAACAGCATTGTTTGTGCTTGGTTTGGCACAGGCTTGCAGTGTAAATGCCGCACAATCTACCAATAACAGCAATAATGGTGTTGCCGAAAATGCTAATGATTTTGCCGTACAGTTTGCTAAAGGGGAAAATTTCGCCGAATTAAAAGGTACAATCAAAGGCTATGATGTGGATCGCTATAGCTTTTATGCAAAACAAGGTCAGCTTCTTACTTTAGAAACCATTGATAATGATCGCCAAATTCAATTTTCACTTAGCCACGCTAAAGCAGATAATTTATCCGCGACTTATCAAGTGTTGCCATATTCCGGCAAATATACTTTAACTGTGTACCAAACTCGTAATGACGCACGTAAACAACCGAATGCGAAACGTGTTTATGATGTGAAACTAAAAATTAGTAATGCAGCACAGGCAAACACCGGCAAGAATAACAGCGGTGATGTAGTGTATCGTTGTGATAATGGTAAAGATCTTAACGTCAGTTATCAGAAAGATCAGGTGAACGTTTTTTGGCAAGGAAAGACAGAAGTATTAAAACAGGATAAAAAACTAAGCCAAGATGATAATTTTGTTTTTGCGAATCAGCATTATATGTTAAGTGTTGAAGCGTTGAACAAACAGAATTGGCAACAAAGTAAAGTGAATTCTTGGTTGCAATTAGGCAAAACCGCTTCTCAAGATAAAGTCTTATTACAAGAGTGTGTAGCTAAATAAGCGTGTTCTTTCTGTTTACAGCAAATTTAACGGCATATAGGACAAAATAGTTGGTCTTTTTGCACTTTATGCCTTTATAGGACAAAATAGTTGGTAAAGATTATTCTNGATGATCTTTACCAGCTTTTTTTATTTAAAAAATCCTGTATAAACAGTATCTTATGTTTTCTTGTTAAACCACTGTGAGGGCGTAATTTATCCTTAAGTTCTTTAAATAGCCCTTCAATCCTATTTGTTGTCTTTTCAATATTTAATTCCGGATATTCCTCATAGGTAAAAATATATTCATAATAACGCTTAATGCTTGCAGCAGCACTTCTTACACTACGATGTTTATAAGGATATTTCCCTTTCTCATTAGGCT
>NZ_KB903733.1 GCF_000379785.1 Gallibacterium anatis DSM 16844 = F 149
TCCGGTGATAAGGGCTTCGTTCCGGGCAATACATAGCCTTGTTTTTCTGCTTGGACTTGTTTTATCCAACGACGTAATGCCGTTTCGCCTATCCCTAATTCCGAACAGGCTTGGGCAACAGAATAACCTTGCTCGGTGACTAATTTTACCGCGGCAACTTTGTAATCCGGGCTAAATGTTCTTCTCATCTTAATATCCTCTTTTTGTGATAGTTTACCACCTATTGAGGACTGCAAAATTAGTGTACCACTACAGTACCACTACACAATAACAGAAAGCACAAAAAATGAATTTTATCTTCGCTTACATACATGGTATTTAAAGCACGAGTTTTTTTAAAAGAACGAAGTGAAAAAGTGAATGAAACAGGCTATTTCCCATATAAGCATCGAAACATAAGAGGTGCTTATGCCAGTTTAAAATGGTATATGAATTATTTATTCTCTTTTGAAAAATATACTGAAATAAATATTAGCAACAAAATTGTCCACATGGCATAGTTTTTGATAGATCAGCAACAATTTTGTCTACTATGCCTTTTTTTGTGGTTAATCAATCAAATTTAACTTCAGTAATATAGTCACTGTTTAATTCGGCAAGCGGTAATGCAGAACCTTGCCAAGCCCGAACAACCTGCACTTTCATTAAATCTAAGGTGTCCAATCCCGGTGTGGTGTCTGGTGTATATTGTTGTGCGATACGGGCAAGCTGAGTTAAGCCAAAACTGGATTCAATGCTTGAGCTGATGACAGCAATTAAGCCTTGTTGATGTGCTTGTTCAATGAGCTGAATACATTTTTCTAAAGAGCCGACTAAAGTCGGTTTAATGACAATTGCCGTCACCCCGGGCTGCGCTTTTACTTCAAAATCCGTATCTCTCACTGTTTCATCCCACGCAATGGCAATGCCGGTATCTTGCGCAAACTGCAAACTTTCTGCCGGCGTTTTACAAGGTTCTTCTAAAAATTGAATGCGGCTGCGATGTTCCGGTTTAACATATTTGGCAAACATTTCTGCTTTTGCCGGTGTCCAAGAACGATTTGCATCCAAGCGGAGTTTCAGATCGGGAATCGCTTCTAGAAACATATCGGTAATTAAACCGTCACGATTGGCTTCGTATAGCCCTACTTTAATTTTTGCGATTTTTTCACCGGGAAGTTGATCCAATTCGGCATACAATTCATCCGGATCGCCATAACAGAGCGGCGCTGCTTTGAAATTACCTTCGGTAGCCAATTTATTTTGCATTTCCGCCAAAGCACAGCTTAAGCCGAAAGCAACGGAGGGATAACAGTTTTCAAGCGAGAGCTTCTCATTTTTAGCGCGTGCTTGATCCCACGCCTTCAACCACTCAATCGCTTGTTGTTGTGCTTGTTCTAACGTTTCTTGGCTGAATTCCGGCAGCGGTGCAATTTCGCCCCAACCCTCTTTATCTTTGCATTTGATTTGTACCAATAAACCTTCGCGCTGTTTTAAAAAACGATTGCGCAATACCACTTGAGAATCCATAGGAATTTGGTAACGATAAAGTTTATAGCTCCGTTCGGTCATAGTAGTTATCCTTTTGATGAGATGATATTTTTCGGCAAAGAGTATAACAATTCACCCCATTAGCGACAATAAAGGAAAATACATTATCTTTTTTGCATTTTGGTGCAGATCGCAATACACTTACGCCCGTTTTGAAATTTATAACAGCAATAAAGAGATAGATTATGCGTGTTTCCGATTTTTATTTTGATCTTCCGGATGAGTTGATCGCACGTTATCCGCAAAAAGAACGTACAGCGAGCCGTTTGCTGAAGCTTGATGGCAATAGTGGTGAATTTTCACATCATCATTTTAAAGATGTGTTGGATTTTGTGAATGAAGGCGATCTTTTGGTTTTTAATAATACCAGAGTTATTCCGGCGCGGATGTATGGACGTAAAAGTAGCGGCGGAAAAGTAGAAGTGCTGGTTGAAAGAGTGCTTGATGAGAAAAGCTGTCTGGCTCACGTTCGGGCATCAAAAGCTCCGAAAGAGGGCAGCGAGTTAATTTTGGGTGAGGATAAATTGGGAGAAGGAAATGGCGTTCGGGCAAGAATGGTCGGACGTTCAGATTCTCTGTTCCATTTACAATTTGATATTGATGGCTCATTGTTGGATACCTTACAGCAAATCGGGCATATTCCATTACCGCCTTATATTGATCGTCCGGATGAGGATGCCGATCAAGAGCGATATCAGACCGTTTATAGTAAAGTGCCGGGAGCGGTAGCCGCACCGACCGCTGGTTTGCATTTTGACGAGGAACTGTTGGCAGCATTGCGGGCGAAAGGCGTCAAAATGGCTTTCGTTACGTTGCACGTGGGTGCCGGCACATTCCAGCCGGTGCGAGTGGAAAATATTGAAGATCACCATATGCATTCAGAATATGCGGAAGTGCCGCAAGAGGTGGTGGATGCGGTGTTGGCAACAAAAGCTGCCGGTAAACGCGTGATTGCCGTCGGGACAACATCAGTGCGTTCATTGGAAAGCGCAGCCTTAGCGGCGGAAGAGAAACAGAGTACACAATTAATTGAGCCGTTTTTTGCGGATACGGCAATTTTTATTTATCCGGGGAAGAAATTCCGTGTTGTTGATTGTTTAATTACCAATTTCCATTTGCCGGAATCAACTTTAATTATGCTAGTGTCTGCATTTGCCGGTTATGACAACATTATGCGAGCTTACCGTAATGCCGTGGAAAATCGCTACCGTTTCTTTAGTTATGGCGATGCAATGTTTTTAATCAAAAAGAATTAGCCTTTAGGCAATTTTACGGGTGATTGTTAATCTTTTATTAATCACTTAATACCTTCGAACTGTTTATTCGTTGATGGAGAAAATATGAAATATCAATTAAAAAATACTGATGGCGGTGCTAGACGTGGTGAACTAACATTTGAACGCCCTCAAGGGGTCTTTACCGTACAAACGCCTGCATTTATGCCTGTAGGAACTTACGGCACAGTAAAAGGAATGACACCGGAAGAAGTGCGAGAAACTGGTGCAGAAATTTTATTAGGAAACACCTTCCATTTATGGTTGCGTCCTGGGCAAGAAATTATGCGTAAACACGGCGATTTACACGATTTTATGCAATGGCACCGTCCAATTCTTACTGACAGTGGCGGTTTCCAAGTATTCAGTTTAGGTAAATTACGCAAAATTACAGAAGAGGGTGTAAAATTCCAAAACCCAATTAATGGAGAACGCATTTTCTTATCTCCAGAAAAATCAATGGAAATCCAATACGATCTTGGTTCTGATATTGTAATGATTTTTGATGAATGCACGCCTTACCCATCAACTTTTGAGTATGCAAAAAACTCAATGGAATTATCTTTACGCTGGGCAAAACGTTGTCGTGTTCATTTTGACAAATTAGGCAATAAAAATGCGTTATTTGGCATTATTCAAGGTGGCGTACACGAAAATTTACGACAAATTTCATTAGATGGTTTGTTAGAGATTGGTTTTGACGGCTATGCAGTCGGCGGGTTGGCTGTGGGAGAACCGAAAGAGGATATGCACCGTATTTTAGAATATATTTGTCCAAAAATTCCTCAAGATAAACCACGCTATCTTATGGGAGTCGGCAAGCCGGAGGATCTTGTTGAAGGGGTAAGACGCGGTATTGATATGTTTGACTGTGTAATGCCAACTCGCAATGCACGCAATGGGCATTTATTTGTTACTGACGGTGTTGTTAAAATTAGGAATGCTAAATATCGTGATGACACTTCCACACTTGATCCAGAATGTGATTGCTACACTTGCCGGCATTACACAAAATCTTATCTACATCATTTGGACAAATGTGGTGAAATTTTAGGCGCAAGATTAAACACTATTCATAATTTACGCTATTATCAACGTTTAATGGCACAAATTCGTCAAGCGATTGAAGAACAGCGTTTTGAAGCATTTGTCAAAACTTTTTATGAAAGAATGGGGAAACCTGTTCCGCCATTGAAGGGATAAGAAAAAATCATTTTTGGCATTGACACGCTTTTTTATAACTGACTAAAAGCTGTATTTGAAAAATATTACAATATAAAGATAAAGGCTACAAAACGTAGCCTTTTATTATTTTTATACTTTGGGAACCTAGTTTTTTATTAGTTATAGTAAAAATTATAAATTACCTTTCCTTTAACTTCTCCATGTTCTACTGTAGTTGGCGTAGTTTTCTGATATTGACATCCTCCCCGCCCTAAAGGACGGGGATTCCTACTAGTGCCCATTGCAAGCAATGGGCTACTCTCGGTGGGTTCTTGTTGCTGACTTCTAATGAAGTTCACTTCACAAGCTCTACGGACATGTCCTGCCCTGATTATGCCGTCATTGAGAGTCTAATAGCGACCTCTGTTAGCAAGGTTAGAATATCATTTTAAGATATTATGCGCAATTGCCTTATATCTCCGCCCTGAAGGACGGAGTTTTACGGCACGAATCTGATAAACTGTATAACTTTTTTTCAAAAATGGTTCATTACTTAAACGCTTTCCAAACAGTTGCATATTAGGATAATCCACTTGTTCCCCCTGTAAAACGATCGACGAAGTCGGAGCCGGACCATATTGCACTGCTTTTCCTTCACTATCTTGAATGATAAACTTTACATCTTCTCTTTTAGTACTACCGTTCTGGGTAGTCAAAAATGTAGTCTTATTACCCGGATCTAATTGATCGGTAAACATAATATAAGCGTTTTTAATTTCAGCTTCCGAACAGCTTAATAGCAAATCAAATTGACCACCTTTAATTCTTTCCCTATTTTCAAGCTCCGCTTTCGTAACAGGGGAGAGATTTACCTCAAAATCACGATTTCCAGCAATTATACAGGTACGAGACAGATGAAGTGTTGCGTCATCAGCAGAGAGCAATTCAACTCCAGTAAACTTATTATACAAACTTCGCTTCCCAGTCCATTTATCACCACTTAATGAGCTACCATTTTCACAGAAGATACTAACTACACTCAATGGTTGCTCTTTCCTAATTATATAGTCAGCATTTCCATTATATAAAGCCTCTTTTTTTAGCTCTAATTCCAGTCTAAAGTTAACTGACTGCCCATTCTGTACCCGTAAACGTTGGTCCTGCATATTACCATCAATCTTTTCTGCATTTGCTGTCAAATTAATATTAAAGTAGCGAGCAAGATACGGCTGGTCAATTATATTTACCCCTGGATAAAATTTAATTTCCCAATAATATACGCCGTTTCTTTGCTCATTATTACAAAATTGCCCCTTAGATTCATCGATCTTTGGTCCCATGGTATTCGATAAATTCCATTGATAAATGATTTTGTTCTTTTCTTGAGTTACAACTGGCATTACTGATAAAGTAATTTTTTGGTTTTCTACCGATATGTTACCATCTTGAGCATCTGTTGTAGGAATACCAACTGCTATGTTGCCAAAATTTAAGTATTCTCTAGCAAAAGCCGGCTGATAACCACTCAGGGCAATTCCTAATAAACTACAATAAGTCAAAAGTTTCTTCATCATTTCCCCTTTTAATAAAATTGGCATTGTACTGGCACAATAACAGGCATTGTGTTATCGCGCTCTTGTGGCAGTTGATAATTGATATGGCAACGTGTTTCGCCCCAAGAAAGTTTTAATTCACCACTTTCTGCAATGCCTCGAGTATAGATTGTGCCACCTTGTGCCACCACACCGACTGATTGATTATTTTGATCAAACACTTCTGTACCTAATGGTGGCAACTCTTTTTCATCATTAGTTAATTCAAAGAAGACAACCGCACCTTGCTCTGTTTCAAAATTCACTAATATCGCTTGATTGGCACGCGGAATTACCGATTGTTCTGTGGCTGATAGCTCAACCGTGCTTGGTAGTGAATTTCCATCCAGCCCTACATAGTTCATTGCATAAGGTTCAATATAAGGCACAATACCGTTACCGAAGTAATCAATTTTATTACCTACCGAACCATTAATTAATGCCCCTTTTGCTCCTTTGGCGTGAATAATCGCAAAACTATCGCCTAAATCATTGGATAATGTAATGCCTTTTGGATGAGCCACAACAGCACCAGATGCACCGAATGATATTTGCTGACTGCCTTTATTATCACGGCTCCAAGAAGCACTAAGGCGTGCTTGTGGGCTTGAGTAGTTATTGTTAAAGGAAATATTGCTGTTATCTTTCTGTTTGCTCACTGCAATATTGTAGTTATATTTGCCTTGTTCACCCAATGAGCCATATAACGAAGTTGAGGCGTAATAGCCATTTTCTTTATGATAATTAAGCGTTTGTGAAACATAGGCACTATTCGTGCTATTACCTAACGGCAAGGATAATGACAGATAAACTCTTCTATCATTTTTGCCATTGCTTGTTTTCCCTTGAGAAAAGGAAAGGCTGTAATTAAGTTTTTTATAGCTATTACCATAACCAATTTGGTATTCATTGCGCTTTTCGTTGCTATCCCAATAGGTATAGGTGCTACCATTAACATAAACACTTCCCCAATTGTCTTTAAACACTTGGCTAACTGTTACTTGAAATTGGTTCTTTGGGCGATAATAGTATGACGACATATCAATCTCTTGTCTGTCAACAAAATCACGGTTGTTCGCCAATATCGTATCTTGCAAACTGTAATACTTACGGGATAAATAGCGATATGCTGCCAATGTTACATTAGTATTGGTTGGTTCAATATGCGTGTTATAGCTAAAATAGAGGTTATATCCTTTATATTTTTGCTGTGAATCAACAATCTTAGCATTTGAAAATGTTGCATTCCCTGAAAATGCACCAATAGGCGTATTAACAGCAACACCAATTAATTCTGAATGGTAATTTTTAGCCAATATAGCACCAAGGTTAAGTGTTACATTATTAGTTAAACCATATTGCCAAGTGGCTTGTGCAACATTATCTAAAGTTTCATTATCATAACGGTAACGTCCCGCACTTAATTGATAGCGACTATAGCCAGGGCGGATTAATTGTGCTGTAGCAGTGTATGGCACGGTAAATTTGCGTTTCTCGCCATTTGCTTCTAACACTTCCACTTCAAGATCACCGCCATAACCGGTCGGGAATAGGTCATCAATGGAGAAAGCTCCTGCAGGCACAGACACTTCTCGTAATAGATTACCGTTTTGTCGAACGCTAACAATCGCATTAGTATTGGCAACGCCTCGTATAACTGGTGCATAGTAACGTTCAGAAGCTGCCAGCATTCTATCATCAGATTCTAGCTGCACGCCTCGAATGGCGATACTGTCCATTAATTGACCACTGGTGTAAAAATCCCCGATAGTAAATTGACCACGTAATAACGGGACATCGTGTTTAGCATAAGTTGCAATTCGTTGATAGCTCTGTTTTTGTTGATTAGCCCAAGTCTGAGAACCACGATGACGAAATGCCCAACCAAATAAATTAACACCTGCATCAATGCCCAAATAGGTTTGTTGAGCGTCTATATCTGAATATTTATAACGATAATGTGTTGCATCATAACGCACAAAAGCAACGGGCGTGCCATCTTGCCATTGTGCTGGTGAAATATAGCCTTGCGGACGTTGAGTGATTAATGCTTGAGCAATATTCACATCTAATCGCAATTGCCCCATATCAAAGTTCACTGTAGCTTCAGGCACCAGTTCAGAGAAAGAGTGACAATTCCCATTAATTGTTTTAGGCTTATCTGCAAACGCTTCACTTTTCAAATCTAACAAGGCAAGCAAATTTTCTGTTGCACATAATACAGAACGTTTTTGCTCAGGCACATCGCTATATTGAATGTTAATACGTCCAAGCAATTTCTCATTCAAATAAACATCTGCAATATATTCACCTGCCGGAACTGCGTTCTCATAACTAAAGCGTTGAACATCAATATTTTTTTTGCTTTCACTGCCAAATAAAAAATCAGCGTCAAACTCTACATATTCATTAGCATAGGCATAACTAAACCAGCTATTTAACAAAATTAATGATAAATAGCTCAGTTTAAATTTTGTTGGTTTGCTGAAAAATTTAGGTTTTATCATATTTATCATTAATGTTGCATAGTGCTAGTTCCACTCGGGGTCGCACCATAATCGTTAATAACAGTCCAAGTAACGGTTGTTGCACTTGCTGGAATGGCTTTATTTAATTGAAAAGTTGCTTGTGAGAATGGTGCTATCATATTCGCACTCACAGTTTCTGCTGTACCAACTTTCATTTCAGGATACGTGATGTAATACGGGGTTGGATTATCCACAAGCAATTGTTTACCTTGCCCACGCCATTTTACTTGTGAATAGGCATCGCTCGGTGAAATGGTTAATTCCACAGGGCGGAAAAAGAGTTTAATACGGCTACGCAAGGCGATTTGTAAATAATTTTGACTTTGGTCTTTTGGTTTTGGCGGAATATCTAACACATTTAAATAGAAAATAGATTCACGGTCTTTAGGCAATGATGCGCCAGTATAAGTAATACGCAATGTTTGCCCTTTATTTCCGTCAATACGAGAAATCGGTGGTGTAATCACAAATGGGGTTTTAATTGTTTCCGGTGCGGCTTGAGGGTCGCCATTGTCAATCCAAGCTTGAACTAAAGAAGGTTTTGTGCCAGCATTCGTAAGTTGCACACTCACTGTTTTTTGATTAGAAGGATAAATCACACGAGTGCCGGTGATAACCACATTTGCTGAAACTGACATTGCCCACAAGGCGATGATGATAGTGAAAAAATATCTCAACATAAGCCCCTCTAATAAAACTCTCAATAAAACAATTAATAAAAATGCAATAAAATAGATAAGTAAAAAATCGGGCAGGAAATCTGCCCGATAAGTAGAGAAAGATTATTCGTATGCGATGGTATACTTCACGGTAGATTGAACTTCACCAGCCCCTGCTGGATTAGTTGCATAGTAACGAGCTTTATATTTCAGTGTAGCTGTTTTTTTGCCTGAATCAATTCCAGCTTTTTGAGACTCTTTAGTTTGTTCCGCATAAGGTTTTGTAATATCAATTGGAGTATCATCACCGTGAAGTAATTGCACCACCACATTTTGAGCTGCATCACCAATATTAGCAGGTTTATTTAGTAACTTACCATCAGCTGTTACTTTATCTGATTCATTCACGAAGAATGCTGCTGCTTTTGTTGCAAGTTTTCCTGTTGCAGATTGACAACCACTTAATTCAAGTGTAAATGCTGTATCACCTGTTGTTGCGCCCGGAGTAGCTAGCGCTTTTGTAGAAACTGGTGGTAATGGTACTGTCAAATCACCATTTTCTTTTCCGTTAATTAAACAAGTGGTATCTGTTACTTTACCAGTGATTGTAATAGTGCCACCATTTGTTGAATTAGCAGCATCCGCAGCTGCAAATGCACCTTGTGCTGATAAGCCTAAACCAACGGTAATTAAAGTTGTTAAAAGTAATTTTTTCATTTTTTCAAATACTCCTTCAGGATTAAGTTGATTTACGTGAAAGTATACATAAGTTTCAGGGGGGGGGGTAAATCTTAATCAATAAATGTAAATTTACACGTAAGGATAGAAATATTTAAAAACCGCTTTTCAAACAAACTCAATATAATTAATATGTTAGCTTGTATAAACAGAAAATTTAATATAACTACTCTATTTTGGAGTAAACAATATAAATAAAGAAAAAAAGCAAAAGAGTTGAATTTGTGAATTAAATCAAAAATGAATTTTGATGCAAATAATGTGAAAATGATTTTAGGATGGTAATAATCTGCACTTTAATCTTGAGCAATTTGAACTGAGATTAAAAATGCAGATTTATATTGTGAATCAATTATTGTTTAATGTTGTAAGATATGTAACATATATTGTTTAAATTTAAATTTACTATAGAATAGTAAAAATTTTAATTCAAAACTAAGGAATAAAAATGAATAAAATTTATCGAGTGATTTGGAATGCTGCTAAAGGTGTGTGGCAATGTGTGTCAGAGTTTGCTATAGCGAAGGGGAAAAGTAAAAGTAAGTTGGGCAGAAAACAAACTTCAAAAGAATCTCGTGCTTTTATTTTAACATCGTTAAGTTTAATGTTATTAACTAATGGCGTGTGGGCAAACACTTTTGATGTAAGTAGAGATATTACCACCTCAGTTACAGATCCTGGTGCTAACGTTGGAACACCTGATCGTACGGGAACTTATATTGGTACTAATAAACCAATAACATTTACTATTAAAGATGGCGGTATATTCACTGCAACGAGGGATGTACAAATTGTTCAGTTCACTAAAACTTCTCCATCAGGAACTAGGGTAACTGTTACAGGTACCGGTCAATTGCGTTTATCAGGTAATAAGAGTTGGCTTGATATTGGAAGTGGAGGATATGCTTATTTAGACATTCTTAATGGTGGAACAGTTGTTGCAAATGGTTTTGTTGATATAGGCTCTAATGGAGGAACTACATTTTCTGTACTTACCATTGATAGTGCTAACTCATCACTCTGGGTGGAGAATGACTTAGTAGTTGGCGATAGTAACAGAGGATATGGGCGGTTAATTATCCAAAATGGCGGTAAAGTTACAGCCGGTGGTTTAATATCTACTGCCGATGAAACATCAAGTGCGGTATCGGATGTCATTGTTAATAATGGTACTATTACGATAACAGATCCGTCAAAAATATTATTTGATAAGATGGATACTAGTACCCAAGATAAAATTGAAATTCAATCAGGTGGACTGACGCTGATAACTAATGGCACAGCAAATAATTATACCCAATTTGATAAAGCGGCTATCAGTGGTGAAGGTGCGTTAACTAAACAGGGGGAAGGTAATTTAATTTTTGCTGCTGATAATACCTATAGTGGAGGGACTAATGTTACAGCAGGTCTTTTGCAGTTAGGTAATGGAACTATAACAGGTAAAGCAGGCAGCGGTAAAATTACTTTATCTGATAGTACAACACTCGCATTAAATCATGGTACTAATGATTTCACTTTGGATAATTCTATTTCAGGTAGTGGGAAAATTAGTCAATTAACCAACAATACAGGTACTACAACTATAACAAATGACAATACAGAATTTACAGGTAATGTTGAGATTCATGGCGGAACATTGCAAGTCGGTAGTGGTAGTTCTACGGGTGATATTGGCAAAGGTACTGTCACTGTAAATTCAGGCTCAAATTTAAAAATTAATCATTCAAATAGCTATACATTAGATAACACCATTGGAGGTGAAGGTAATCTAATACAAGCAGGTAATGGTACAACTATCGTTACAAAAGATAACACTTATACAGGGACAACCACAATTAACTCAGGCACATTGCAAGTCGGTAGTGGTAGTTCCACGGGTGATATTGGTAAAGGCACTGTCACTGTAAATTCAGGCTCAAATTTAAAAATTAATCATTCAAATAGCTATACATTAGATAACACAGTTACAGGTGCAGGTAACTTAGAACAGGCAGGTAGTGGCAAAACATCACTTGATACAGGCAAAAATTATAACTACACAGGAAAAACCACTGTTTCTAATGGTGAACTAGATATTGTCAAAGGTGCGGTGATCAGTCAAACGAGTGATGTGTTTATTGGTAACGGTAGTACGTATACTCAAGGACAAGATAATCAAGCCAAATTAACCGTTAATGGCGCACTAACGACTAGTAAAACTGGTGAAAATGACTACGGTGATGTAGAGATAACACATGGTCAATTTACTGTAAATGGTACTGCAACAGTTGGAAACATTAAATCAACACAAAGTGCGAATAATCAATTAGCCACAGTAAATGTAGCTAAGGATGGAGTGTTAACAACCAATCTAATTAATGACGATGTGCTTTTCCAGAACTTTAAAACCACCCCAGCTCCAGATACGGTAACAGTTGATGGTACGTGGAACGCTAATGTGGCTTCAGGAGCGGTTAAACAAGAAACTGATGCAGCATTCACTGGGAATGGTACGCTAAATAAAACGGGTAGTGGTACATTAACCCTAGATGCAAATAATAAGATCGGTAATGCAAACATTAATGATGGAGAAATTAGTGTTAATGCAGGTAAGTCTTTAGCAATTACAAACAATTTAACGGTTGGTGATGGAAAAGATGGAGCGGGTACAGCGACATTAACTAATGCGGGAACAGTGACAGCGGATACTGTGACGGTTAAATCAGTCGGTAATTTAACCAATACTTCAGCATTGACTGTTACCAATGAGTTAAAAGTAGAAAGCGGTACACTAACCTCATCAGGCACAACCCAAGCCGGTACATTAACTGTTGATAAAGCAACCAATGCTACACAAAGCGGTACAGTGAATATTACCGGCGGTACGACAACTGCGACAAATACCACCATCAAAGACGGTGAAATTGCTGTATCGGGTGGTAAGCTCAATGGTGGAGTAGTAGCTGTTGGGGATAACGATGGTACTGCTACNGGTGATGNNGCGNAATTGACTGTTTCTGGTACAGGAAGCGTTGGGGCAACCAGTGTAACAGTTAAAAATGACGGTACAGTAAGCAATACTTCTTCTGCAACTGATGGTTTAAAAGTTACTGGTGAGTTAAAAGC
>NZ_KB903734.1 GCF_000379785.1 Gallibacterium anatis DSM 16844 = F 149
CAATACCAAATGTCAAGTTATCAACAGTTACTCGCTCAGCACAATATTGTGCAGAGTATGTCGAGGAAAGGCAATTGTTTAGATAATGCCGCGATGGAGAGTTTCTTTGGTCGGATGAAAGTAGAATGTTTTTATGGCAAAACTTTCGAAAGTATTGAAGAACTTGAATCCGTTATCAAAGAATATGTTCGTTATTACAATGAGGAAAGAATACAATTAAGACTAAATGGACTGAGTCCTGTTCAATACAGAATTCAGTCCTTAAAATAGCAGTCTAACTTTTCGGGGTCAGATCAAATAGTAGAAGATAAACCAGACAAAAATTAAAAAGCTGAATTTCGGCAATATTGTTCATAGTCAATTCCTAGTGAAAATAAATAATTTGATCAGCATATTTTTCGGTTAAATTCTGATCGTGGCTGATCATAATTAACGTCATTTTCGGCAAACAAAATGATTTAAGATTATCCATAATTTGCGCAGCAACCTTTGCATCCAGAGCGGAAGTTGGTTCATCCAACATTAAAATATTAGGTGAAAAACTAAGCGCAATCGCAATAAATACTCGCTGTTTTTCGCCGCCGGAAAGTTGATTGACAGGGTGATCCAAGGAGAACGGAACGCAACAAAGATCCAAATAGGATTGTAATTGTTGTTTATCCGGTAAGGTATGTTCTCTATAGCGATGATATTGTTGGAAATTTTCCAGAATAGTGCCATCAAACAGATATAATTGCTGTGAGGCGAGTAAAATTTCGTGGCGTAGTTTAATTTTATCAAATTGTTGTATATCTTTGTTTTGATATAAAATTTTCCCTTGTGTCAGTGGCAGTGTTGCGTTAAAAAGGTGCAGCAGTGTGCTTTTACCGCACCCACTCGGCCCTTGAAAAAAAGTTGCTTTACCTTGCTCAATATAAATATTGGGGTAATGAATCCTGTTTTGAAAAACAACGTTTTCAGCGGATAAAATAATCGACATAGAAATTCCTTTTGTAACACTTATTATTAGGAGCAATGCTTATGAATTTTCAACAGATTTTGCAAACTTTGCCATCTATCGAAGGCATTCAACAAATTAATATTATAAATTCACAAGGAGACATTGTGCATTCTATTCCTGCAATTTCTGGAAAATTAGGATCTTTACGGGTATATCACGCATTAGCGCAGCAGTATCAGGGGAAATTAGATAAAAACAGCGCACAACAAGGGATAATCTGGTTTGCGGAACATTATCAGGATGCACTCGAAAATCCAGGAAAACACCCTAATATTGATTTGCTGTTAGCTGTGATTGCCAATGATGAACATTGGCAAATTGCAGTGTTAAGATAACTATTTCCTCAATTTAATGGTGTTAATCGCGTGATCTTCGCCTTTGATTAAAATCAGGCTTGCCCGCTCACGTGTTGGCAGAATATTTTCGTGCAGATTAACGCCATTAATGCTGTCCCAAATAGTTGAGGCAATTTCTATTGCTTCAGGTTCAGAAAGTTTGGCATAGCTGTGGAAATAGGAGCTTGGGTTAGCAAATGCGCCTTTGCGGAATTTAAGAAAACGTTTGATATACCAGTTTTTTAACAAAGCCTCTTCCGCATCAACGAAAATAGAGAAATCGACAAAATCGGAAACGAATAAATTATGTGCTTTGTGGCTACGTTGCAGCACATTTAAACCCTCAATAATTAGAATATCCGGTTGATTAATTTCCGTATATTGATTGGGAATAATGTCATAAATCAGGTGAGAATAAACCGGCGCTTTTACACTTTCTTTGCCGGATTTAATATCCGACACGAACTGGATTAATGCCTGTGTGTCATAAGAGACCGGAAATCCTTTTTTGCTTAATAGATCCAACTGTTTCAGTTTTTCCAAAGGAAATAAGAAACCATCGGTGGTAATTAAATCCACTTTTCTTCCCGGCTCGGTTAAAAGTGCTTGCAGAATACGGGCGGTGGTGCTTTTCCCGACCGCAACGCTGCCGGCAATGCTGATAATATAAGGCACTTTCGGCTTTTTAATGCCAAGAAATCGTTCGATAACGGCGTGGCGTTGTAAATTTTCATCAATATAATAATTTAATAAACGCACTAACGGCAGATAGATAGAACGAACCTCATTTAATGAAAGTTCCTCATTAAAACTAAGGAGTGGCTTTAAATCCTGTTCCGTTAAAGATAAAGGAAAAGAATTTCTTAATGCAGCCCATTGTTCGCGTTCAAATACTAAAAACGGTGAAAAATCATTAGTATTGTGGTTGTTCACAATATCCTTCTTATTTGATGAAAATAACAAAAAACGGTGGAATGTATGTTATAGAAAGCGAACGAAAAAGGCAAAGTGAATATTTGTAATAGGTAATCATCACTAAATTAAAAAAGGATTAAATCGACATATGAGCAGATTTAATCCTTTATTTTTTAATAGTTTAATTTTATTTAAACCGATTTAAAGCCAGAAAACATAAGCAAAAGTGGCGATAAGGAATACACAGAAAATATTGAGGATAATTCCTGCTTTCACCATCTCTTGTTGTTTAATTTGTCCTGAACCGAAAACAATGGCATTCGGTGGAGTGGCTACCGGTAGCATAAAGGCACAGGATGCACCTAAGCCGATAATTAATGCAAGACCGATTGCCGGCATTCCCAACGCTTCAGCAATGGAGATAAAAATCGGTACTAACAATGCGGCACTGGCAGTGTTGGAAGTAAATTCCGTTAAGAAAATAATGAAAGCGGCGACAACTAAACCGATGATGTAGAAATGGCCGCCTTGAATTAAAAAGACGATACCGTCCGCCATCACTTTGCTTGCACCGGAATCTTTCAATACGGCACTTAATGTTAAACCGCCGCCGAAAAGCATTAATACGCCCCATTCGGTGTTATCTTGAATTTGCTTCCAATTCGCTACACCGGTGATGCAGATGAGAACCGCCGCTAACAATGCCACAAAACTGTCGAAGCTGGCGATTTTTCCGGATAAGCCGAGCAATGATGCCAACATCGGATTTACACTGCTGCTGAAAATCCAGCATAATGCAATAAAGACGAAAATGGCTAAAGTGATGATGCGAGGGCGATCAATTTCAATCTGCTCAAATTCAAATTTGAATGACTTTTCAAATTTTGGTCGGAATACCAAATACAAGGCGGCAATCATTACCGGCATTAATAAAATCATTATCGGTAAGCCGTATCCTAGCCATTGTGAAAAGTTGAGGTGTAATTGAGAGGCAACAATCGCATTTGGTGGGCTGCCGACTAATGTGCCCATTCCGCCGATACTGGCACTGTAAGCAATCCCTAATAAGACAAATACATAAGTATTGTGCTGTTTCTGTTGATCAAGGTTGGATAAAATCCCCATTGCCAACGGTAACATCATTGCGGCGGTGGCGGTGTTACTCATCCACATGGATAAAAATGCGGTGACCACAAACAGGTAAATGACCGCGACCAATAAATTACCACCGGCAAGTGACATAATTTTATTGGCGATAAAACGATCCAGTTTTTGGATGTGCAGTGCCGTTGCCAAGGCGAAACCACCAAAGAATAGAAAAATGGTCGGATCCGCAAATGCTACCAACGCTTTTTTGGTGTCAGTCAATCCCATTGCAATGGCTAAAATCGGAATTAACAGCGCCGTTACCGTTACATTTAATGCCTCCGTCAACCATAAAATACCGACAAAGACCAACAAGGTTAAGCCTTTATTGACCTGCGGTTCAAACGGCAGACTAAATAGCAAAATTAATGAGATCAGAATATCTACGCCCAGGATTAGGCTTGATTTACTCCAAACGGTCGGAGATTTGTTGTTTGTCATAATGTACCCTCCTTTACTTTATGATCATTATTTCATTCCAATATAGCAGATAGTCATCCCTTCGTCAGAATACAAGTCCGGAATTGTGAGCGAGTGAACAACTTTTCTGTTAGTTGTGTTTTTTCTGTTTATTTTTCTATCAGAAAATGGCGAATTTTTATCTCTTTCTCATTTTTTACAAAATCGCTGCGCTGTTTTTGAAATTAATTTCATCAAAATGGGCTCAAAAATGTGATCTCGCTTACAAATTTGTTCTTTTTCAATCAAATTGTGATTTTTTATTTTCTTTTTGAGTTAAAATAAAGCTAAATTTTCGTATTGGAATAATTTATTGTGTGTTGGGGGCTTCAAAAATGACAAATCAGCAAGTAAATACGACCTCTCCGCAATGGGAAACCGATGTCATCATCATTGGAGGTGGGGCAACCGGCGCAGGCATTGCGCGTGATTGTTCGTTACGGGGACTTCGCAGTATTTTATTGGAACGTCGTGATATTGCGACCGGTGCCACCGGGCGTAACCACGGTTTATTGCATAGCGGTGCGAGATACGCCGTCAATGATCACGAATCTGCAGAAGAGTGTATTAAAGAAAATATGATCTTGAAGCAGATTGCGCGTCATTGTGTGGAAGATACCAAAGGGTTGTTTATCACCTTACCGGAAGATGATCTCAATTATCAAAAAACATTTATTGAGAGTTGTCAAAAAGCGGGCATTGAGGCGGTTCAGATCGAGCCGGATTTAGCAAAACGGTTGGAGCCGTCAGTGAATCCGTCTTTAGTCGGTGCCGTGGTGGTGCCGGACGGTACTGTCGATCCGTTCCGTTTGACAGCGGCAAATATGTTGGATGCGAAAGAGAACGGCGCGACCATTTTAACCTATCACGAAGTGACAAAATTAATTCGTGAGGGTGATCGTGTCATCGGTGTGGAAGCCTTTGATCATAAACGTAAAATGAGCGTGAAAGTGTATGCCAAAATCGTGGTAAATGCCGGTGGTATTTGGGGGCAAGGTATTGCTGAATATGCTGATTTGAAGATTAAAATGTTCCCGGCGAAAGGTTCGCTATTAATTATGGGGCATCGTATTAATAATTTAGTGATTAATCGTTGTCGTAAACCGGCGAATGCCGATATTTTGGTGCCGGGCGATACCATTTGCGTTATCGGTACAACTTCCGACCGTATCCCGTACGATCAAATTGATAATATGATTGTGACACCACAAGAAGTGGATGTTCTGTTTACCGAAGGCGAAAAATTGGCACCGGCATTGCGTCATACTCGCGTGTTGCGTGCTTATGCCGGTGTGCGTCCGTTGGTGGCGAGTGATGATGATCCGTCAGGACGTAATGTTAGCCGTGGTATTGTGTTGTTGGATCACGAAACACGGGACGGCTTGAAAGGATTTATTACCATTACCGGCGGTAAATTGATGACTTACCGTTTAATGGCAGAATGGGCGACCGATTTAATTTGTAAGAAATTAAATCATCAAGCGGAATGTAAAACCGCAAAACAACCGCTACCGGGCTCGCAAGAAACCGCGACAGAAACCCATCAACGTATTATTTCCATTCCGAACCCGATTCGTGTTTCTGCGATTTATCGTCACGGTGCCAGAGCAGATCGCCTGTTGGCGGAACAACGCTTGGATCGCAGTTTAGTGTGCGAATGTGAAATGGTGACTGCCGGTGAAGTGCGTTATGCCGTAGAAGAGTTGGATGTGAATAATTTAGTCGATTTACGTCGTCGTACTCGTGTCGGTATGGGAACGTGTCAAGGCGAACTTTGTGCTTGCCGTGCAGCCGGTTTAATGAGTCGTTTTAATATCATTTCCGCCCGGCGTTCAACCACTCAACTTTCTTCTTTCTTGGAAGAGCGTTGGCGTGGCATTGAGCCGATTGCTTGGGGCGATGCGATTCGTGAGGCGGAATTCAGTAGTTGGATCTATTACAGCTTGCTCGGATTAAAACAGGTGAATACTCAATCAACAGACGAGGGGACAGACGCAAATGAATTTTGATACTCTGATTATTGGCGGTGGTTTGGCTGGATTACTTTGCGGTATCAAATTACAACAACAAGGACAGCATTGTGCCATCGTAACAACCGGACAAAGTGCCATTGATTTTTCTTCCGGCTCTTTAGATTTATTAAGTTTTTGTGCTGAACAAGAAGTGAATGTGTTGGCGCAAGGATTAGCCGACCTTGCGCAATCTGCACCGCAACATCCTTATAATTTAATCGGTGCGGAAAAGGTGTTGCATTATGCGCAAGATTTTCAATGGTTGGCACAACAATTAAAACTCAATTTACAGGGTGAACAGGCAAAGAATCATTATCGTGTTACGCCATTGGGATCATTACAACCGGCGTGGTTATCGCCGAATAGCGTACCGACTTTGGCAATGGATGATCAGGCATTCTCCTATCGTTCATTGATGATTCTTGGTATTGAAGGCTATCACGATTTCCAACCGCATTTGGTGGCGGCAAATTTGAAGTCATTGCCACAATTTGCGGATTGCGACATTCAGCACGGTTTTTTACATATTCCGGAATTGGATCATTTACGCACTAATGCGCGTGAATTCCGAAGTGTCAATATTTCGCAAGCATTGGAACATAAATTAAATTTCCAACAATTGGTTCAGGAGATTAAAAATGCTGCCGGTGATGCGGAAGCGGTGTTCTTGCCGGCGTGTTTCGGCATAGATGATGACAGTTTGTTTGAACAGCTTAAACAGGCAACCGGATTGCCGTTGTTTGAATTACCGACCTTACCGCCTTCATTGTTAGGCTTACGTCAACATTATAAATTACGCCGTGAATTCCAACGTTTAGGCGGCGTGTTAATGAATGGCGATACCGCATTGCGAGGCGAATTTGAAAATGGATGTGTCAGTAAAATTTATACCGCATTGAACGAAGAAATTGCGCTGACTGCAAAGCATTATATTTTAGCGAGCGGAAGTTTCTTTAGTAACGGCTTGGTTGCTCACTTTGAAAAAATTATTGAACCGGTGTTTGAATCGGATCTGATCGCAGATAGCGATCGCTTGCAATGGACTGCACACCGGTTCGCCGATCCGCAACCGTATCAATATTATGGCGTGAAAATTAATGCGCATTGCCAAGTAGAGAAATCGGGGCAAATTGTGCCGAATTTATTTGCGGTAGGTGCGGTTATCGGTGGTTTCAGCGGCTTAAATGATGGTTGCGGTTCAGGTGTTTCGATCGTCACTGCTTTTAATGTTGCTGATTATATTTTGGCGGGAGGTCAACAATGAATTTACAACAATTAATTGCACAAGCTGAACAGACTCATCAACAACCTTATCAAGATTCCAGTTTTGAAAGTTGTATTAAATGCACCGCTTGTACTGCCGTCTGCCCGGTTTCGCGGAATAATCCGTTTTATCCCGGCCCTAAACAGGCAGGTCCGGATGGTGAACGTTTACGTTTGAAAAATCCATTGCTTTATGATGAAGCATTAAAATATTGCACTAACTGTAAACGTTGTGAAATTGCCTGTCCGTCAGGGGTAAAAATTGGCGATATTATCGTGCGTGCGCGTGATCATTACGGTAAAGGAAAAGGCAAATCAAAAATTCAAAAATTGAGAGATGCCATTTTGAGTAATACCGATTTAATGGGCACATTGAACACGCCGTTTGCACCGGTGGTGAATACGATTACCGGTTTGAAAGCGACCCGTTTCTTGTTGGATAAAACGTTAAAAGTCGATCATCGCCGCAGTTTGCCGAAATATTCATTCGGTAGTTTCCGTAATTGGTATAAGAAAAATGCGGCACAACGCCAAGCTTTATATAAAGATAAAGTGGCGTATTATCACGGTTGTTATGTCAATTACAATAATCCTGAACTGGGTAAAGAGCTGATCAAAGTCTTCAATGCGATGGATATTGGCGTGGTGTTATTGGAAAAAGAGAAATGTTGTGGTTTGCCATTAATGGTCAACGGCTTTCCGCAACAGGCAACGCGTCAAGCGAATTTCAATATTCAACAACTTGAAAAAGTGATTGAAGAGAAGAAATTAGATGTAGTTGGCACGTCATCAAGCTGTACTCTCACTTTGAAAGATGAATATGAGCATATTCTTGGACGAGATAACAGCAAAGTGAAGGATCACATTAATTTGGTAACGCGTTATATCTACAAATTATTGGAAAGCGGTGAAAAAACCTTGCCATTGAAACCGTTGCCGTTGCGAGTGGCATATCATACCGCCTGCCATATGGAAAAAGCGGGTTGGGTGCCTTACACTATTGAATTAATTAGAAAGATTCCGGGTTTGGAATTGGTAATGCTTAATTCTCAATGTTGTGGTATTGCCGGAACTTATGGTTTTAAATCCGAAAATTATGAAACCGCACAGGCGATTGGTAATCCACTGTTTGAGCAGATCGAAGCCGGTAATTTTGATTATGTCATTACCGATTGCGAAACTTGTAAATGGCAGATTGATATGTCAACCAGCCGCACTTGCTTACATCCGATAACTTTGTTGGCGATGGCGTTGGCATAATTTTAGATTGTGTAGCAGGCAAAAAGATAGAGCCGATTTATGACTCTATCTTTTTTATTTGTTTATTGATAAGAGAAAGTGAGCATTACCGTCCCAGTGATTGCGCCGGGCATAATATTAACGGCGTTAGGTTTTCTTGCATAATAAACACGAAAATTCATTGTTGGCATTGTGCTTTCAGCATCATTACTGAACAACTGTTTATTATTGCTTGAATCAGTACCAAAGATAATAGGTAAATTATTTTGTTTATAGATTTTTAATCCTAAAGTAGGGTTGATTTGGTTATTGGTAATAACATTTAAAATATCGCTATTATTCTCCGGTCGACTTTGATCAATCATCTTCACCTCAATTTTATCCTTAGGAATAAATTTGTTAATAGAACTGCTTTGTGTCGGGCAATCCATCAAACGAATATTAAATTGACCGCCGTAAACTTCATTGTTATTTAATAATGAAATTGAAGAAATAGTATTCAACATTACACTTTGATTTTTATCTGCCGAATAAATCCGGCAAGTATATTGTGGCGATAGAATGGAAAAAGCATTCATCGAAATATTCATTGAAGAGCCGGTGAGCCAACCACCATTTAAAAAGCCTGATTCAGAAAGGGTAGCAATATTGGCTTGATAAGGAATAAAGGTATTGCCTATTGGCAGTTGATTGTAAATAACCGCTCTTGTCCTAAGACGAATAGGCACGCTCCATTGACTTTTCATCTCTTTTTCAAATGATGTTGTTGTAATTGCTTGCCAATTGCCACTGTTATTTATATCAATGTCAAAGATAAAGCCAATATTTTTATATTGTTGATTTGTAAATATTAGATATATCTGATTATTATCATTAAATGACAGAGCTGTAGGTTCTAAATTAATAGTTAATTTGAAATTGATATTAAGAAAATTCAAAAGATCATTTTTAAATGTTGTGGTTGTGATAGATTCTTGCGGTAATAAGATTGGATATTGATAGCCGGAAGAAACATTAATTTGTTGTGTACCTAAATTAATATTCATCTCCTTTGGATTAAATGAGCCGGCAACAGCAGATTTAATCGATAAAAAGAGTACTATTAAGCATAAAGATAGGCACTGTTTGAACATTGTAACTCCTATTGATCAGCATTAATTCGACAAATTGCATTTTTAATAATCGGTAAATGAGATTGTGCCGGTTGATCCTGTTCGCTGATTTGATATTTAAATTGGCAACGATTTTGTTGATCTGTCCCCCAGACAACGGTGATCGCACCTTTATCGGCAATATTTCGGCTATAAAGTCTGCCGCCTTGTACAACGGTGCCGATTGGCTGATTATTTTGATCAAATGCCTCCGCTGCCATTGGCGGAACGCCGCCGTTCTCCAATTCAAGATCAAAAAAGACGATACGTCCGCTTTGGGTGATGAATTTAATCAACATTGCGCTGTTGGCGCGTGGAATAATTTGTTTACTGGTCGCGTCTAAATCAACGTCAATCGGTAAATTGCTTGGATTGATACTGATTTGATTAAATTGATAAGGCGTTAAATAAGGCACAATACCGTTACCAAAATAATCGAGTTTGCTGCCCCAATTATTCTCAATTTCTGCACCGCTTGCGCCGTCAGCGTGAATAATGGCAAAAGTATGCCCCAGTTCATTGCTGAGAGTGATGCCATAAGGGTGAGCCACCACTGCACCGTTGGAGCTGATCGAATATTGGCGGTTTTGTTGGTTATCTCGACTATAAGAGGCGTTGAGATTACTGAAACCGGAGCGGTAACCGCCATAAATGGCGTAAGAGCTGATGTCGTTATGTCGTTGCGTGGAAAGGTTATAGCTATATTGATTGTATTGTCCTAACGCACCGGATAGCGATAACTGCTCACCGGTAGTGCCTGCGTTATGTGTGGTGGCAACAGCGAGTTGTGCCGTATTTTGATCTTTGCTCAATGGCATCGAGAAATTTAATGACCACTGATTATCTTTTCTGCCGGAATAATAATCGCGAGATTGTGAAAAATTTATCTGATAATTCAAACGTTTCCAGAAATTATGATAACCAGCTTGATATTGATTCGATGGTTTTGTCGCATTCCAATAATGGTAGCTTGAACCACTGATATAAAGTGATCCCCAATTTTGCGGTAATACCTGATTTAACGAAATTTGAAATTGTGCTTTCGTTTGTTGATTAGCGAGTAGAAAATCGACTTGATCACGCGGATATTCTTCATTTGCCGACAGTACATCGCTTAATTGATAAAAATGCGGCGAAAAATAGCGTGAAGCGGATAAATAAAGATAAGTATTTGTTTCAGAAAAATTTTTGTTATAAATCAGGCGTAAACGCTGAGCCTGATATGACCGCTGCGATTGTCTGAAATTTGTTCTGTTTTGCGTGATTTCTGTGGTTAAATTACCCAATACCGTGCCGATAGTCGCACCAAGTTTAACGCTCTGATAATCTTTCGATAAGGTCGCCCCACTTAATAAAGTAAGATGATTATTCAAACCATATTGCCACGACAGTTGCACAATGGGTTGATCGAATGTTTTTTTATTATGGCGATAATAACCGGCAGCCACTGCATAACGGCTGTAGCCGGGACGAATCAAACGCGACATTGATGAGAGCGGCACGGTAAAAGTGCGTGTTTGTCCGTTAGCTTCCGTGACCTCCACGATAAGATCATCGCTGTAACCGGTCGGATAAAGTTGATCTATCGAAAAAGGTCCGGCGGGAACGGTGGTTTCAAAAATAATATTGCCGTTTTGTTTTACGGTCACTTTAGCATTGCTGTTCGCAACGCCTTGAATAACCGGCGCATAGCCACGCACGGAGCTTGGCAACATTGCATCATCGGAAGTTAAACTTACGCCACGGAAAGGCAGACTATCCGTCACATCGCCACTGGTGGTGAAATCGCCCAGCATAAATTGTGCGCGCATTGCGGCGACATCGTGTTGTAAATAATTTTCGATGTTGTTATAGCCTTGCGATTGTTGATTCACCCACGTGATGGAACCACGATGGCGTAATGCCCAGTTGCCTAAATTAATACCGGCAAATAAACCCAAATAGGATTGTGAAACCGTATTTTCTGCACTTTGAAATTGGTAGTAATTGGCATCATAGCGAACGAATGCGACCGGCACGCCATTTTGCCATTGTGCCGGAGAAATATAACCGTGAGGACGCTGCACTAAGTAGGCTTGCGGTAGTTCTACATTCAGACGTAAATGCGCCACATCAAAATTAACAGTAGCGGAAGGAATAGCCGCAGCAAATGGGATACATTTGTCTTCGATTGTTTGTTTGTCGGCGATGGCTTCATCTTTTACATCCATTAAATCAAACAATTCAGGCGTAAGGCAAATCGTACTTTTATTGTCGATATCGATTGCAGTTAAGGTAAATTTACCTCGCCACTGTTGGTTTAGATAAAGATCAACATCGCGATAATCGCCGGCAGCAATGCTGTTACCCGAACTGAAACGCGCCACATCAATCGTTTTTTGCCCTTCAACCTGTTGCAGAAAATTGCTGTCAAATTCCACCTCTTCTAAGGTGAAAGCCGGCGAAATAATAGGCAAAACAGACCAAAACAACAATGTTGTTCAGACCGCTGACAAACCCATCTTTCCAAAATCATTTGATAAAAGTGGGTTTGTTTTTTTACTTTGTCGCTTTTCTCTTGCTTTTCCTTTCAGATAA
>NZ_KB903735.1 GCF_000379785.1 Gallibacterium anatis DSM 16844 = F 149
TAGAGGATTATCCAAAGTGCAAATGCAATGCTTCCTTGCGGCAATGGCACAAAATATCAAGAAAATTGCCCTAGTGGTATGGGCTATTTTGTCTTATTTATGGCGTCAATTTTACTTGTTTGAGGCATGGGTAAAACAATCAGCGAAAATGACCGCTGGCACCGTTATCTGAAAGGAAAAGCAAGAGAAAAGCGACAAAGTAAAAAAACAAACCCACTTTTATCAAATGATTTTGGAAAGATGGGTTTGTCAGCAGTCTGAGGCGGTAATTGTTTACCGCCTTTTCTTTGTTTATGATAAGTGCTTTTACTAAAAAGAGAGCGGAATGATGCAGAAATTTAGTGTCTTATTTGTCTGTCTAGGCAATATTTGTCGTTCACCGATGGCGGAATTTATTTTTAAACATAAATTACAACAGGCAGGTTTGTCCAAATGGGTTAATGTGGATAGTGCTGGTACCGCCGGCTGGCATAGTGGTGAAGGAATGCATTGCGGTACAGCGGATATGCTGGAGTTGCATAACATAGCCAGTAACGGTTTTCGCAGTCGTCAAATCAGAAAACAGGATTTAGCGAATTTTGATTATATTATCGCGATGGATGACAGCAATTTAGAGGATTTAGAGCGTTTTTTCGGCAAACATCCGCAACAGATTTTTAAAATTACGCAACTATGTCCCGATTTAGAAAAGGATCATATTCCTGATCCTTGGTATACACATAATTTCGATGAAACTTATCGCTTGTTGGATCGCTGTTGTGATGCATTGTTGCAAAAAGTTAAACAGAAGATAAGCAAAATGTGATGTTGTTCACAGCAGAAGAGACGGAAAAAAGCTATATTAATAGTGTGCAATAATAATATAGAGGAGAATGGCTATGTTTCCAGAATATCGTGATTTGATCAGTGTGTTAAAAAATGAAGATAAACATTTTGCTCGTTTATTCGAAGAACATAATGAATTGGATCATAAAATTCAGAATATGTTGGAAAAAATCGAATTCGGTACACCGGAAGAGATTGAAAACTTGAAAAAAATGAAACTTCGTTTAAAAGATGAAATGTACACTATTTTGAAAGAGTATGATGAGAAAAGAAAATAGTGATATTGGATTAAGCGGAAACCCGGCGTTAATGCCGGGTTTCTTTTTAAGGTTTTTCTTTCAAGTGATTTCTAATTTGCCGGCATAAAAAACAGGGCTAATTTTGTGTTTAGCCCTGTTTTATGCGGTGTCGATTTAAGCTACTGCAATCCAGTTAGGTAACGCCAAGGAGATTGCCGGAATGTAGGTAATGGCAATTAAGAACGCCAACATTAGCATTAACCAAGGCAGTGCTGCTTTGATAACTTGTGGTAAGGTTAACCCGGTGATGGCTGATGCCACGAATAAGTTAAGTCCGACCGGCGGTGTGATCATACCGATTTCCATATTCACTACCATAATGACCCCAAGATGAATCGGATCAATACCGAGTTGAGTCGCAATCGGGAAGAGAATCGGTACTAAAATCAAAATGATTGCGGATGGTTCCATAAATGCACCGGCAATCAAAAGGATAATATTGACAATAATAAGGAATTGCCAAGCGTGTAAGTCCATCTCAACCACTAATGCGGTGAGTTGTTGTGGGATCTGTTCGGTAGTCAACACGTGCGCAAACAACATTGCGTTGGCAATGATAAACATCAACATAATGCTGAGTTTACCGGCTTCAAGCAGAACTTTAGGGCAATCTTTCAATTTAATATCTTTATAGATAAATACAGCTACAAAGAAAGAGTATACCGCTGCAACCGCTGCTGCTTCTGTTGGCGTAAATGCACCGCTGTAAATACCGCCGAGGATAATGACCATTAAGATTAATCCCCATAAGGCGCGGCGAGCCGATCTGAACCACTCTCTGACACTGGCACGAGGCAATGCCGGCAGATTTTTAATGCGAGCAACGACATAGATGCCGATCATTAAGGCGACACCTAATAATAAGCCGGGCATCACGCCAGCCATAAATAGACGACCGACAGAGGATTCGGTTGCCGCTGCATAAACCACCATTACTACGGATGGCGGAATCAAAATACCTAATGTCCCTGCGTTACAGATAATTCCGGTGCCGAATTCAGCCGGATAACCGGAACGCACCATACCGGCAATGGCAATGGAACCGACAGCCGCCACGGTTGCCGGGCTGGAGCCGGAAAGTGCGGCGAAAAGCATACAGGAAAGCACGGAGGCAATTGCCAATCCGCCGCGGATATGTCCAACGGTGGCATTAGCAAAATCAATCAAACGACGTGCTACACCACCGGTAGTCATAAATGCGCCGGCAAGCAAGAAGAATGGAATAGCTAATAAAGTGTAGTGTTCGGACGTTTCAAAAAGTTTAATTGCGACCGAGCTGATGGAATCCTGACTGAAGAGAATGATCACCAGAGAACCGGATAATCCTAATGCAACGGAAATCGGTACACCAATAAACATTAAAAAGAATAAACAGGCAAATAAGAAAACAATAGTCATAAATTACTCCTTATGTGCTTCAGATTCTTGTAGTTTTACTGCATCTTTCGCTTCATCAGCCAAGCCAAGATCAGTTTGTTTTCCTTGTAATAAACGGATAAAGATCTCAACAAAGCGGGCGAAAATCATAATGTAACCGATAGGAATAATCAGACCGATGTGCCAAAGTTTGATTCCGAACTGTTGTAGGTCTTCCGCACCGACTTTAGCAATGAGTAAAGCTTGAACCCAATCATAACTCGCAATAAAAATAATCCCTGAATAAATAAGACAAGTAAGACAGGCGAAGATACTGATATAGCGTTGCACCGGTGTACTAAATTTTTTTACCAATGCATCAATACCGATATGTCCGGCAGTACGAACGCCGTAAGAGGCACCGAAAAAGATGAGCATTGCAAAAAATAATTTAGTCAGTGCAACACTCCAAGTCATTTCCTGTGCTATGGTCATACAAAAAGTGGCAATAGGCTCGAAAATAAATTCAAGACTCGGATAGGCATCGGCTAAATCGTAGAAAGGATTATAAAGATTATTGAACATTACATAGACAAAAGTCACTAATGTCATTAACGCTAGAGAAAAACCGATCATAAATTCTTCGAGTTTTCCCCAGAGATAATTAAAGTATTGCATAGTTGCTCCTTAACCGACTTGAGCGATGAAAGTGCGATAGTCAGACTATCGCACTTTGAGATTTGAAAAACTATTTGTTGTTGGATTCTTCGGCAGCTTTAATTAAATCAGCACCGATAGCACCTTCAAATTTTTTCCAAACAGGGCGCATAGCTTCACGCCATTCTTTTCTTTGTTCAGGAGTTAAAGTCGTAATTTCTGTTGTTTTGGCATCAAGAATGCGTTGTTTATCTGCAAGGTTGAATTCGTGAGATTTTTTGTTCACGTCATCGCTCACAACATCCATAACTTCCATTAAACCTTTACGGACATCTTCAGGCAAGCCTTCCCAGAATTTGGTGTTTACGATAACCATATAAGAGAGCAAGCCGTGGTTAGATTCGGTAATGTATTTTTGTACTTCGTTGATCTTTTGAGAGTAGATATTTGAGTATGGGTTTTCCGCACCGTTTACTACGCCGGTTTGTAAACCTTGATACATTTCACCGAATGCCATTTTACGCGGAACAGCTTTTAACTGTTTAAACTGAGCATCAAGGACTTCAGAGTTTTGTACACGGAATTTTAATCCGCGAGCATCTTTTGGAAGTACCAATTTTTTGTTGGCAGAGAGTTGTTTTAAGTCGTTATTCCAGTAGCCGATACCGGTAATACCTTTATCTTTCATACTGTTAAGTAGGCTTTTACCTGCTTCACTTTTTTCAAAGCGTTGTACTGCTTCAATATCGTCAAATAGGAACGGTAGATCGAATAATTGGATTTTTGGCGTATATTTATCGAATTTAGCCAAAGATGGCGCAAGCATTTGTACATTATTTAATAATAATGCTTCCATTTCTTTGCCATCACCGTAAAGAGATGAGTTAGGGTAAACTTCAACGACCACTCTGCCCGGGAATTTCTCTTCAGCCAATTTTTTAAACATTAATGCACCTTGACCTTTAGGTGTATCTTCCGCTACCACGTGAGAAAACTTGATCACAATCGGATCCGCAGCAAAAGCATTGAATGATAATAGTGATCCTAACGCTGTAACAGTAGCGAGCACTTTGAACATATTTTGTTTAAATTTCATAAGTTTGATCCTCTTCTTGTGTATGAATGAGATATGTGAATGCATAAATAAGACTATGTAAATGCTAAAATTTAGTAAAGCAGATTTTTTTAAAAAGTTGATCTCTTTCTCAAAAATTTAATAAAAAAGTAATAAAAATGTGAGAAAAGTCATATTTGTGCGTGCTTGTTGAGCAGCATTTGGATGAATAAGCTTTGAAAAAGGAAATTAATTATTTAGCGGTAGTTAATGTAATTTTTTATTAAATTGAAGTGTAAGAAGAAAAGAGGAGTTGATCGTTTCAACTCCTCCATCATAATGGTTAATGACAAGATTTCTGCGATTTAGAAGCAGATCCGCAACGGCAGCAATCTCTACATCCGCTTTGGTGTTTTTTGCGGAAGTTTGCGATAAGGTAGCCGACAGCACCGATAAATAAAGCGATAACAATAAGGTATTGAATCATAGTCCTGCTCCTCGTGCGATATGATAAACGATATAAGCAAATAGATAAGCTAATGCGGTTAAATAGGCGGTAATTAGCAAAGTTTGCTTAGTGGATTTGGTTTCACGCTTAATCACAGCAAGCGTTGCCATACACATTGGGGCGTAAACGTACCACGCAAGGAAAGAGAAAGCGGTTGCTAAACCCCAGCTATCGTGGATTAATGGAATAAGCATTTGTTGGGCGGCCTCTTCATTGACTGAACCGACAGCATAAACGGTTCCTAATGCCGCAACGACGACTTCTCTGGCGGCAATGCCCGGCACCATTGCAATACACATTTCCCACGTAAATCCTAATGGTCGGAAAATCGGCTCAATAAAATGCCCTAACGCCCCGGCAAAACTGTAATCGATTGGTGGTGAAACCGCATTTTCAGGTGCAGCCGGAAAGCTGACAAGCACCCATAAAATGATACTTAGGGCGAAAATAATGGTTCCGGCGCGTTTTAAAAAGGCACTGACACGTTCCCATAAAGTAACGACAATATGCCTAAAATTAGGAATGCGGTAAGTAGGTAATTCCATTAATAATGGGAATTGCTGAATTTTGCCTTTGTGTTTAGCAAATAGTTTTAGAATGAAAGCCACAAAGCCGGCGGAAAGTACGCCAATCGAGTATAAGGCAAACAGTGTTAAACCTTGCAGATTGAAAATTCCCCAAACTTGTTGATCCGGAATAACCGCTGCAATGATTAGCGCATACACTGGTAAACGTGCGGAACAAGTTAATAGCGGTGTAATAGCGATAGTGACTAAACGCTCTCTTGGATCGGTAATGGTGCGGGCTGACATAATTGCCGGCACGGCACAAGCGAAACCGGAGAGCAGAGGAATAAAGGAGCGACCGGATAAACCGCTTTTGGCTAAGAAACTATCCAACAAATAGGCAGCTCGCGGTAAGTATCCGGAATCTTCCAAAATCAGTAACAACGCAAATAAAATCGCAATTTGCGGTAAGAAAACTAAAACGCTGCTTACGCCGGCAACAATACCATCAATCAACAGATCTTTCAGAATGCCGTCCGGCAGAACGGATGCCAACCATTCGGAAAGAAGACTGAAACTGGCTTCAATACCGTCCATAAAGGGGGCAGCCCAAGCGTAAACCGCTTGGAACATTAGCAACATTACGATAATAAGAGTAAGCATACCCCAAAATGGATGTAAGAAAATATGATCTAATCTTTGGTGCCAACGCGGTAATAAATTGAGGTTCTGCACACTTTGTTCAAGAATATGATCGACCTGCTGGAAAAGTTGGTTACTGTCGAGTTGATCTGTAATTTGTTCTAATTGCTGAGAGGTTTTTTGATTGGTTGATACCCGTTCGGCAAGCTGCTCTACCGCTTGCTTAATTTTTTGTTGCCCTTTTTTGCTGACGGCAACTGTTCCAATCACCGGCACGCCTAATAATTCGGACATTTTGTTGGTATCAATTTGCAATCCGCGTGCGGTTGCAACATCAAACAGATTAATTGAAACCACCATAGGCAGACCAAGTGCTTTTAACTCTAATACCATTCGCAACGTCATACGTAAATTGGTGGCATCGGCAACAGCAATAATGGCATCCGGAATATCACCGAGATGACCTAATAAAACATTACGAGAAACCTCTTCATCCGGGCTGGTGGTATGTAAACTGTAAGTGCCCGGGAGATCAAGAATAGTGATATTAGTGTGTCCGAGCAAGGTTCCTTCACGGCGATCAACCGTTACTCCGGGATAGTTGGCAATTCTGGCATTGGAGCCGGTTAGCGCATTAAATAATACGGTTTTACCGCAATTAGGAGGCCCGATTAAGGCAAAATTGAGTTGATTATTCATATAGTTATTTTAAATAGCAGAGAATTTTTTCCGCTTCTGCTTTACGTAATGAAAATTGAGAATGATGATCCAAACGAACGACATAAGGCCCACGACCTAATAATCCTTTAGCAATAATGCTAACCGGACGATGGCTGGAAAAGCCGAGATCTGCCAAACGGCGACTAACGGAGTTATCTTGAGAACCGAATGCCGGGTTGGCGATAATATCTTTAATGTAGGCTTCTTGATGTTTCGGTAATTGATGAAGAGGATATACTGACATAATGATTTCCTTGCTTCTAAAATGGAATAACCTATTTTAAATCTAAATAAGAAATATTCCTAATAATATTGGTGGCGACATTTTAGCGAACAATGACCGAATAAAAATTGATATATGTCAAAATTAGTGAGCGAACAAAAAGAAGGATAAACTGAAAAACAGCTTATCCTTTAATTTAGATAAAAAATAATATGAAGGATAGAATGAATTAATATTCCCAAGTGTCCGGATCGATGCCTTTTTTGCGCATTAAGGCTTTTGCTGCTTCAGGAATCTCATCGTGACGTTCTTTTAACAAATCGTCATCGGTCGGTAAAGGTTGACCGGTAAAAGCGTGTAAAAATGCTTCGCAGAGCAGTTCACTATTGGTTGCGTGACGTAAATTGCGAATTTGGCGGCGAGTACGCTCATTTGTGAGTATTTCTAATACTTTAATTGGAATTGATACAGTAATTTTTTTTACCTGTTCACTTTTTTTGCCGTGTTCCGCATAGGGACTAATATATTTCCCATCCCAATCAGCCATAGTTATTTCCTTCAAATCCACACAAGTTGTGGTATTTTAATCAAAATTTATGCTAATGACAATCTAGCCTTAAAGACATCTAGATTTCTTTATTTGCTTATAGATATTCGTGCTAAAATAGCGCGTCTTTGTATTGCTATAGGCGGAGGTTTATGATGCAGCAGGTTGTTCGTCATCAATTACATAAATTTGGCGGTAGTAGTTTAGCCAATGTTGAATGTATCAAAGGCGTTGCCTCTATTATTCAGAATTATAGTAAAGAGAATGATGTTATTGTGGTATCGGCAATTGGTAAAACCACAAATTTACTGATTGAATGGGTGGAGGCTTCGCATAAAGATACGGTGGCAGCTAACCGTATTTTGCAAAATCTTCGTCATCAGTATCTGGCAATGGTGAATGCCTTGCTGATACAACCGGAACCAGTTGCTCAAGCCTTTATTGATGATATTCATCAGCTTTCTGCCCTGTTGGATAAACCATTCTGTGAAGCGATTTATGCCGAAGTGGTCGGACACGGCGAGATTTGGTCGGCTCGATTGGTTACCGCTTATCTGAATCAGCAATCTATTCCTTCCGTTTTTGTCGATGCACGTGATTTTATGGTGGCAGAGCGAACTGTTTTGCCTAAAGTGCGGGTTGCGCCTAGTCAGCGCCGATTACAACCGATTTTGGATGCTAATCCGGATAAACGTTTGATTATTACCGGTTTTATCAGCCGCAATGCAGAAGGTGAAACCGTATTATTGGGGCGAAACGGTTCCGATTATTCCGCCACTCAAATTGCCGGATTGGCAGGGATTGAGAATGTGACGATCTGGAGCGATGTCGCCGGCGTCTATTCCGCCGATCCTCGCCACGTAAAAAATGCAACATTATTGCCGTTATTACGTTGGGATGAAGCCAATGAATTGGCGCGTCTCGGTGCGCCGGTGTTGCATAGTCGCACGCTGGAACCGGTAAAAGAGTTTCAATTAAAACTACAGTTACGCAGCAGTTTGAAGCCGAATGAAGGCACGAGTCGTATTGAACATATTTATTCATCTTCTGCACAAGGCAGAATTGTGACATCTCATAACCATATCGGTTGGATCGAATTGGTGATTCCACAAAATCAGGTGTTGCAGAGTTGGCGGCAACGTTTGCAAGCGTGGTTGCAAGAACATCAATTGGAGCCGCTGGTCGAGCAATTTATTGAGCAATCACGTACTTTACGTTTGATCTATACCAATGAATATATTGATACGGTGTTTATGCAGTTTAAAAAATTGCCGTTAATCACTGATTCCATTTCCATTCGTTATGATTTAGCGTTGTTGGCGATTGTGGGCGCCGGCGTATGCCAAAATTCATTGCAAATGTTGCGTTTTTCCCAGATGTTAAAAACACAACCGTTAGAATTTGTATGGCAATCTGAAGAGAAAATCAGCGTCGTGGCGATTTTGCGTCAAGCCGTCAGTCGGGAGTTATTACGCAATGTTCACGATGATCTATTCCGTGCGCATAAAACGGTTGGCTTAGTGGTATTAGGCAAAGGAGAGGTTTCAAAAACGTGGATCAGCCTGTTTAAACAGGAGCAGGAGAAGATCGCAGCACGCAGTCATTTTGATTTTTCCTTAATCGGTTTGGTTTCAAGTCAAAAAGCGTGGTTGGATTACCAAGGTATTCTGCCGTATTTAAGCGAAAATAATTGGGATCAGCAGTTTGAAGAATATGGTCGAGAATTGGTGCCGGATGAATTATTGCAATGGTTGAGTTTGCATCCGTTTGATGAGTTGGTGGTGTTGGATTTTACCAATAGCGATGAGGTGGCGGCACATTATGAAGACTATGCAAAATATGGTTTCCATGTGATTAGTGCCAATAAACGTGCGGCTGCTTTTGATTTAGATAAATATCATCAAATTGAGAATGCTTTTTTGCAATCCGGCAGCCATTGGTTGTATAACGCTACGGTCGGTGGCGGTTTGCCGATTAATCCGATCGTACACGATCTGGTGGAAAGCGGTGATACGATTTTGTCAATTGAAGGTACATTCTCTAGTACATTAGCCTGGTTATTTTATCAGTATGACGGTTCTGTGCCGTTTTCAATGTTGTTAGAGCAGGCGTGGCAGCAGGGAATGACAGAGCGCGATCCGCGTGAAGATTTAAGAGGCTTGGATGCGTTACGTAAACTGCTCATTGTGGCGCGTACTGCAGGTTATGATTTGGACCGTTCCGAAATTAAGGTGGAATCTTTGATTACGGAAGATATGCTTGCATTGCCGCTATCTGATTTTTTTGAGAAATTGGATGAGCTTGAGCCGCAGATTTATGAACGTTATCACGATGCTGAGGAAGAGCACGGCGTATTGCGTTATGTGGTTCGCTTTTTAGCGAATGGACAGTCAAAAATCGGTTTGGAGGTGTGCAATGTTGATGATCCGATTGCACGTACATTACCGGGAGAGAATTTATTCTTAATTCGTAGCCTTTGGTATCGTGATAATCCATTGGTGATTCACGGCCCGAGTGCCGGCGTGAAAATGACAGCCGGCGCAATTCAGGCAGATTTAAATCGCTTGGTAAAATTATTGTAGTAAGGCGATCATCACTTGAGCAAGAAAGCATAACTTGCTAAAATTCGCAACGTTTTTATTCATATCGAGTTCGGATGAAGGTAGCTGGAGAGTAGAGAATTAACTCTACGCCGACGAGGTAAACTCTTTCAGGCGCTGTTTACAGCATGGACTGTTACTGGACGAACCCTTGGAGAGATCCGCATCAAGCGGACGCCGAAGGCGCAAAAAAATCTTAGATTTTTGAAACGCTCAGGCAAAAGGACAGGGGCAGGAAAGATAATCTTTTTTCAAATATCATTTCTGGATATTTCTTTTTTCTTTTCTACTCCTTGTATTTAGCTTTTTTATTTACGAGGAAGTCAATGAATTTCAATCAAATTTTAGCTGAAATTGACAGCTTTATTTGGGGACCGCCATTACTCATTTTATTAGCGGGAACTGGTATTTATTTCAGTCTTCGCTTAGGTTTTTTACAAATTAAATCATTGCCACGCGCATTAAGATATTTGTTTCAAAGAGGTAATTCCGGCGAGGGTGATGTTTCTGCATTTGCTGCGTTGTGTACTGCGCTTTCTGCGACTATCGGTACCGGCAATATTGTTGGCGTTGCTACTGCAATTCAAGCAGGCGGACCCGGGGCGATTTTCTGGATGTGGATTGTCGCTTTTTTCGGAATGGCGACTAAATATGCGGAATGTTTGCTGGCGGTAAAATATCGTGTGAAAGATAAAAATGGCTTTATGGCCGGTGGGCCGATGTATTACATAGAACGTGGGCTGGGCATAAAATGGTTAGCTAAGTTGTTTGCGGTATTCGGTGTTCTGGTTGCTTTTTTCGGTATCGGGACTTTCCCACAAATCAATGCCATTACACACGCTATGCAAGATACGTTCGGGGTATCAACGGTGATTACCGCAGTTGTAATGACGTTGTTGGTAGCAATGATTATTCTTGGCGGCGTTAACCGTATTGCTGTCGTATCCTCATTTATTGTGCCGTTTATGGCGGTGTTATATGTCGGTACGTCGTTATTTATTTTATTAATTAATTGGAACGTTGTGCCACAAGCGCTAGCCTTAATTATTGAAAGTGCTTTTAACCCTCAAGCGGCATTAGGCGGTGCGGTTGGTTTTACTGTGCTTAAAGCGATTCAATCGGGAATGGCGAGAGGTATTTTCTCTAATGAATCCGGCTTGGGAAGTGCGCCGATCGCAGCAGCGGCGGCACAAACACAAGAGCCGGTGCGTCAAGGGTTGATTTCAATGACCGGCACATTCTTCGATACCATTATTGTTTGCACAATGACCGGTTTAGTCATTGTTATCAGCGGTGTTTGGCAATCGGAGGTGGCGGGAGCCGCAGTGACTAATTTGGCTTTTGCGCAAGGGTTAGGCAACAGTATCGGTGCAACAATTGTCACTATCGGTTTATTGTTCTTTGCATTTACCACGATTCTTGGTTGGTGTTATTACGGTGAACGTTGTTTTGTTTACTTAACCGGCATTAGAGGGATTAAGATTTTCCGTAGCTGCTTTATTTTACTGATCGCGTGTGGTGCATTTATCAAATTGGATATTATTTGGAGTTTGGCTGATATTGTTAATGGATTAATGGCGATTCCGAATTTAATTGCACTGATTGGCTTGCGTAAGGTGATTATTGCTGAAACACGTGATTATTTTGCGCGTTTGCAAATTTCGGCGAAAGATCGGGATGAAGAGATGGCGGAAAACGGCGAATTGAGTGAAAGCTATAATTGATAAAAATGCGTGCTGAGCACGCATTTCAGACTGCTGACAAACCTCTAGACATACCTCTAGAGGTTTGATCTAATAGGCATATCGAAAAAAGGAAATGCCTATGCTCAAAAATACACCCTCACTCCAATATGAAATCGAGATGATAAGTCTCGAACAACTCGTTCCAAAAGACC
>NZ_KB903736.1 GCF_000379785.1 Gallibacterium anatis DSM 16844 = F 149
TTTCCTCGTGTTGAAAGTAGAAATCTACCACTTGTTGTTTAAATGTTTGGTTATATTTAGTCATAAAAAATCTGCACCTTTGTCTGTTGGATAATAAGTCCAACTTTTGGGGTGCAGATCATTAAAGAGTGGTGGTATTTTTATCTTCTAAACAATCAACTTAACTTTTTCACTTTAGCCTGTTTAATCATATTATCACTGACTTCCAGAATCTTAATTTTTAAATTACCGATTCGCCATTCTGTACCTTCTTGTGGAATATCTTCCAAATGTTCCAGAATAAAACCGTTGAAAGTTCTGGCTTCATCCGTGTCGAGATGCCAATTAAACATTTTATTTAAATCTCTGATATTAGCCGAGCCGTCAATAATGACCGTGCCGTCTGATTGTGGTTGTACTTCGTCTTCAATAGACGGCAAATTAGAGGTGGTAAATTCGCCGACAATCTCTTCTAAAATATCTTCCAACGTAACCAAGCCTTTAATATCGCCATACTCATCAACAACTAAACCGATACGCTCTTTATTATTTTTAAAATTTAATAATTGTGCATTTAAAGTCGTTCCTTCAGGAATAAAATAAATTTCATCGGCGGCGCGCATTAAGGTTTCTTTGGTAAATTCATTGGTATTGGTCATTAAACGATAGGCTTCACGAACACGTAAGATACCCAGTGCATTTTCATCCATATTTTCTTTGTATAAAACAATTCGGCTATGAGCAGCGTGATTTAATTGACGCATAATCGATTTCCAATCATCTTCAATATCAATACCGCTGATTTCATTTCGAGGCACCATAATATCTTCAACGGTGACCTTTTCCATATCTAAAATGGAAAGCAGCATCTGTTGGTGAGCGCGCGGAATAAATTTACCGGATTCGTTCACAATGCTGCGTAACTCTTCTGCACTGATGGAATGAGATTTGATGTCCGGTTTTAGCCCGATTAAACGCATTAAGCCGTTAGTAAAGAAGTTGATAAAATAGACTAACGGTAGGAAGATTTTGATCAGTACCGATAAAATATGACTGCTGAAAAAACCTATTTTTTCTGGATAAATCGCAGCAACGGTCTTAGGAAATATTTCAGAAAAGACTAACATTGCAAAAGTTAGCACACCGGTAGCTATTGCAACACCGGCATCACCGCCCAAGCGTAGACCGATCATTGTCGCTAGCGCGGAAGCCATAATATTGACTAGGTTATTAAAAATTAAGATAAAACTAAGCAGAATATCGGTTTTCTTTAGTAATTTTTCTGCTTTTTGAGCACCACGATTACCTTTATCCGCTAAATAGCGTACGCGGTAACGATTTAATGAAAGCAAGCCGGTTTCCGAACTTGAAAAATAAGCTGAAAGAATAAGTAACAAAATTAACAGAATAAATAATGTACTTATGGGGATACTGTCCAAAATAAAATCCTATATTAAATCAATCATCCGGCGTATTTATATTATGTTATGGAAATACGCCACCTAAATCTCATTTACATCACAATCAAACGACTGCCGAAATAAGCGAAAGTGAGCAAAATCATACCTGAAATCGTGTAAATGATCACTCTTTTTCCACGCCAATGTAATTTGTAATGACCGAATAATAAAATGGCAAAAATAATCCAAGCGATGAAAGAGAAAACTGCTTTTTGGATTTGATCAGCCGAGAAGAAGTTTGGCAGATAAATGCTACCGCTGATTAAGGTGATAGTCAGTAATGCTTCCCCTAAAATCAGCAGTTGAAACAGCTGTTTTTCCACCTTCATCAGTGAGGGGATCATTGGTGAAAAGGTCATTTTTTTCTGTTTCAAGTTGCGATCTAACCAACCAAGTTGCAATGCATATAATGTGCTGATGGCAAAGACGATATAACTGAAAAGTGCCAAAGCAATATGAAACAATAACCCATTGTTTTCGCTTAAATGTTTGATGAAACTGCCCGGAAAAAATGTGGTTCCGACAATATTGATTACGGAAAAACAGTATACGATAGGCAGCACAAACCAGAATGTATTGGTGCGCAGCATTGCCAATGTTGCCACCAGACTGACTAAAACGGAAATTAATGAGGAAACATTGAATAGGGTAAAGTTCTGACCGCCGGCAACGAAGAAACTGTTCATTAATCCGATCAAATGCAACACGATTGCCAATATCGCACTATGAAAAACCCACTGTTTTCCTGAACGGGTAATATTGTTAGTTTCTCCCTGTTGGACTTTCATTAGTACCGGGGTAATTAATAAGATACTGCTTAAATAAGCAACGATAGCGAACACGCCGATCCACAACATAATTTTTGCTCTCTAAAAAAACATAAGCCTTAAAAAGTTAGCAGTTTTCTATGAATTTTTCCACAGGATTATGTGCAAATGGTGAAAACAGGCAAATTTTCGGTATAATGCCCACTGTTTTTATCTATTTTTCGAGTGTTTTTTAGATTGTCATTGTCAACACTCCGTTTCAGAATCAGGATTTCCTATGTTTGAGAATTTATCAGATCGTCTGTCAAGAACATTGCGTAACATTAGCGGCAAAGGTCGTTTAACCGAAGATAATATCAAAGAAACCTTACGCGAAGTACGAATGGCTTTGTTGGAAGCCGATGTGGCGTTGCCGGTCGTTCGAGAATTTATTAATCAAGTTAAAGAACGTGCTTTAGGTGTTGAAGTAAATAAAAGCCTGACCCCGGGGCAAGAATTTATCAAAATTGTTCAAGCAGAGCTTGAAAAGGCAATGGGTGAAGCCAATGAAACGCTTAACCTTGCAACACAACCGCCGGCTGTGATTTTAATGGCTGGTTTGCAAGGGGCTGGTAAAACAACCAGTGTCGCTAAATTGGCTAAATTTTTGCAACAGCGTCATAAAAAGAAAGTGATGGTGGTTTCTGCCGACGTTTACCGCCCAGCGGCGATTAAACAGTTGGAAACATTGGCACAGAGTGTTAATGCAACGTTTTATCCGTCTGATGCTTCGCAAAAGCCGGTAGAGATTGTCAAGTCAGCTTTGGCGGAAGCGAAATTAAAGTTTTTTGATGTATTGATTGTCGATACTGCCGGTCGTTTGCACGTTGATGAAGAGATGATGAATGAAATTAAACAGATCCATCAAGTGCTTAACCCGATTGAAACCTTGTTTACCGTTGATGCAATGACCGGGCAGGATGCCGCCAATACAGCTAAAGCGTTTAATGAAGCCTTGCCTTTGACCGGTGTGATTCTAACCAAAGTGGATGGAGATGCGCGTGGTGGTGCGGCGTTATCTATTCGTCAAATTACCGGTAAACCGATTAAATTCCTCGGTATGGGGGAAAAAACTGATGCTTTGGAGCCATTTTATCCGGAACGAATTGCCTCTCGTATTCTTGGTATGGGCGATGTGCTTTCTTTGATCGAAGATTTACAACGTAATGTCGATCAGGAAAAAGCCGAAAAAATGGCACAGAAATTTAAAAAAGGGGATGATTTCACCTTAGAAGATTTCCGTGAACAACTGCTCGAAATGAAAAAAATGGGCGGGATGATGTCAATGCTGGATAAATTACCGGGAATGCAGAATTTACCTGATCACGTGAAAAATCAAGTAGATGACAAAATGTTCCAACGAATGGAAGCAATGATCAATTCGATGACATTTAAAGAACGTCAAAATCCGGCCATTATTAAAGGCTCACGTAAACGTCGCATTGCTGCCGGTTCAGGCACACAGGTGCAGGATTTGAACCGTATGCTGAAACAGTTTGAAGAAATGCAAAAAATGATGAAAAAAATGCGGAAAGGTGGGATGGCGAAAATGATGCGCGGAATGCAAGGCTTAATGGGCGGTCTTGGCGGAATGGGCGGATTGTTCAGACGTTAAGTTAAAGTGAGCCACTGCAAAAGTGAAAAAGCAGAGCGGATGAAAGATGATGTAGGAGAACAGAAATAGTCATCCGCGCTTATAAAAATCTGCATTTTATTGATTTAAAATGCAGATTTTTTTATGAAGAACGCTATTATTTTGTCAACAGATCAAATGCTTCCTGATATTTTGCCACAGTTTGATCAATAATCTCTTGAGGCACTTTCGGAGCAGGCGGTTGTTTGTTCCAACCACTGTTTTCCAACCAGTTACGGATAAACTGCTTATCGAAAGATGGTGGATTAATGCCTTCTTGATAGCTGTCAACTGACCAGAAACGGCTTGAGTCCGGTGTCAACACTTCATCCATTAGCGTCAATACGCCGTTTTCATCCAAACCGAATTCAAATTTAGTATCGCAAATAATAATGCCTTTGGTTAAAGCATATTGCGCAGCAGTGGTGTAGAGTGCAATCGCTTTTTCTTTCACTTGTGCTGCTAAATCTTTGCCGATAAGTTTTTCACATTCCGCATAGCTGATATTGATGTCGTGATTACCGATCTCTTCTTTGCTTGATGGGGTAAAAATCGGTTCCGGCAATTTGCTGGCTTCGACCAAGCCTTTCGGCAACGCTAAACCACAGATAGAACCTGTTTTTTGATAATCTTTCAAACCGCTGCCGGTTAAGTAACCGCGCACGATAGACTCAATTTTGATTGGGGTTAAACGTTTACAAACAACCGCGCGTTTTTCGATTGCTTTTGCTTCCGCTTCCGGTAAAACATCGTACACAGTATCGCCGGTGAAATGATTCGGCATAATGTGGGAAAGTTTGTTAAACCAGAAATTTGAGATTTGAGTGAGGATTTCCCCTTTACGAGGAATTGGATCATCAAGAATAACATCAAATGCGGAAAGACGGTCGGAAGCAACCATCAACATTCTTTTGTCATCAATTTCATAGAGATCACGAACTTTACCGGAGTAGATTTTTTTTAGGCTGATTGTTTGCATAATTAAGATACCTGTCGTAACAAAAAACTGAGCCGAATTATACGCTTATTTATGCAAACTTTCACGCAATCGATTGCTTATTTTATTCAATGCCAACCAATTTATGTGTTTGAATACTAAGCTGCCATTTAATCTCGGCATTTTCGTTAAGTTGCCCAAGTTTCCTGATGGTATCGAGCAGATTCATCTCGCCTTGTTGTTCGCAAGGTGAGAGAAAATAATGTTTTGCCTCAATTTTTTTCGCAATTTCTCGACAAAAAGAGAGAATATTTTCATCATCATTGACAATACGAACCTCATCGGCGTGGGTAATACAACGTTGTTGATATTTATGCCGATACAGCCGTTTCGGGCTGGTGGCAATATAATCAATTTGCGGCGGAACCGGTTTTAAGCCATTGGTTTCGATCGCGATAAAATAACCTAACGTTTTGAAATAGCTTAATAATTTTTCTAAATTCGGTTGAATGGTAGGTTCGCCGCCGGTAATGATGATATTTTTTGCGCTAAAAGCCGTAACTTGATCGGCAATTTGTTGCAATGTCATCAATGAAAAGGTCTGATAATCCGTGTCGCACCACGGACAGGCTAAATTACACTTGCCGAAACGGATAAAAACGGCAGGCATCCCGGTATTAAAGCCTTCTCCTTGAAGGCTTTCAAAAATTTCAACAATAGCATATTCAGTTTGCATTACGCTTCACCATATTCTGCAAAGGAGGTGGGCGTTTCCCATAAACGAACGGAATGCAGATGAAAACCGACATTTTCCTGTAAGCGTTGAAAAATAAATTGTGCTAAATTTTCAGCGGTGGAACGCACCGGTAAAGCGAAAGTTTTTGAGTTAAGTTGTTGTAATAGCTGAGCTATTTTAGTTTCTCGTTCACTGCTTTGATCATAAATAAAAGCGTGATCCATCGGTGAAATAATCAGCTCATTGACTGCACGTTTTAAATCGGCAAAATCAATCACCATCCCTTTTTTAGCACCATTATTCTCAGTTTCCCCACTGACGATAACTTGTAATTTATAGGTATGTCCGTGAAGATTTTGGCATTTGCCGTCGTGACCGTCTAATAAATGCGCCATATCAAAACTGAATTCTTTAGCGACTTTCAACATTTTTTGCCTCTTTCCCCGCTAAATATTCGTTTAAGCCTTTTTCTCGTAATAAGCAGCTTGGACAGTGGTGGCAGCCGCCTTCGACACCTTCGTAACAAGTGTGCGTGTGTTGCATCACATATTCCAATCTGCCTAATTGATCCACTAAAGCCCACGTTTCTTTTTTAGTCAGCCACATTAATGGCGTAATAATGTTGAAACGGTAGTCCATTGCTAAATTGAGGGTCACATTCATTGACTTAATAAAAACATCACGACAATCGGGATAACCGCTAAAATCGGTTTCGCATACGCCGGTAATAATATCGCTAATCCCTTGACCTTTGGCATAGATTGCCGCATAGAGCAGAAACAGCGCATTACGACCATCGACAAAAGTATTGGGTAATTCACCCTGTTTTTGCTGGATGGTTTCGTTGTTATCCATCAACGCATTGTGAGTAATGGACTGCATTAAAGAGAGATCGAGAATGGTCTGTTTCACGCCGAGATCATTGGCTATCCAGCACGATTTGTCCAATTCAATGCTATGACGTTGACCGTAGTGAAAAGTAATGGCTTCGACATTGCCGTTGCCGTAAGTTTGCAGTGCTTGTAGTAAACAAGTGGTGGAGTCTTGACCGCCGGAAAAAATGACGATCGCTTTTTTGTTTTGCATAAATATTCCTAGTTTTTTTGCGTGGGAGGTTTGCGAACCACGGTGAATCAAGGCGGATATTATAGGAAAAAATCGAGGAGATGCGAGATTATTTTAAATTTTGTAGAGAAAATAGCCTATTTGCAGAGAAATAGGCTATTTGAGTCAATTACTCTTCTTCTAAAGGTTGAATTAAAATTTTAGAGCGGCGTTGATAATTATATTTTTCACGTTTTTCTTGCGGTAAATCTTCAATGCTAGCGATTTCAAAACCACGTTCTTGGAACCAATGTACGGTGCGAGTGGTGAGAACAAACAGCTTTTTGATGCCGAGGGCAATCGCGCGTTTTTGAATATGACTTAATAAAATATCGCCACGCGAAGAGTTACGATAATCCGGATGGACGGCAACACAAGCCATTTCCGCCATTTTTTCCTCAAAATAAGGATTTAATGCCGCACAAGCAATAATCACGCCATCACGATCAATAATCGTGTAGTGATCGATCTCCATTTCCAACTGTTCGCGTGAACGTTTGACCAAAATACCTTGTTGTTCGAGCGGATGAATTAAGGCCAATAAACTTGGAATATCCTTAATATTGGCAATCCGCACAATTTCTGAACTTTCTAACGAGATTTGTGTTCCGATACCGTCACGAGAGAAGAGCTCCTGTAACAAAGAACCATCTTCGAGATAGCTCAATAAATGCGCACGTTTCACGCCGTTACGGCAGGCTTCCAAGGCGGTTTGTAGAAAACGAGCCTCCGAACTGTGATAAGCATCTTTCGCAATGAATTGACGTAAATGCTCTTCTGCAGAAAGTAGAGTGAGATCGGCGATAACTTGCTGATTTTCATCGATAATGCCTTGTTTTTCGCAAAAACCGATCACTTTTTCCGCTTTCAGTTTGATCGCAATTTGTGCTGCCAACTCCTCAAACGCCAAATTAAAGGTTTCGCCGGTTACAGAAACGCCGATAGGGCTAATTACCACAATCGCATTTCGTTCTAATTGTTGCTTGATCCCTTCACTGTCAATTTTCCGTACTTTGCCGCTTAATTGATAGTCCACGCCATCATCAACGCCGATTGGTTGTGCAATAACAAAATTACCGCTGACTACATTCGGCACGCCGTTATGCGTAATATTGTTCATTCGCAATGAAAGACGAGCGGTAATATCGAATTGCAAACTGCCGACCACCTGTTTAACTAAATGCAACGTTTGCGGATCAGTTACGCGGATATTTTTGTGATAACGCTCGGCAATATGCGCTTCTGCTAAAGCATCATTAATCTGTTTTCTTGCACCAAAGACGATCACTAATTTTATACCTAAACTATGCAATAAACTGATGTCGTCAATAATGTTGCTGAAATTTGGGCTGGAAGTGGTGTTGCCGTCAAGCATAATCACGAAAGTTTTATCCCTATGCGCTGTAACATAAGGTGTGGATTGACGGAACCATTGAACAAGTTCTGTGCTGCGAATCATATTAACTTCCTATTTTTTGAATAATTATGTAATAAAAGTGATTTTATATGCAATTCTTATCGGCTTGCAAGGTAATTTTTTAACTTGTTTGCAAATTAGCGTAATACAATTTTACTCTTGTGGAGGAGTTGCATAGAATAACGCCCAATTTAATGATGAATGAAAAAGAAATTATGACAGAACAACAACGATTTACACATTTTCCGACTGTGCGTGAAATGTATCCTTGGGGGCAGGAACAACGTTTTTTAAAGCAGATTCGCCATATTTTACGCTATTTTTTACGTCGCACTTTGACTTATCGTCAAGGAAATCAGCTGATTCAATTTTTGAATCAACATCCGCTTTGGTTGCCGATTTTCCAACGGCAGAAACACCGTTTTCATAGTGTAATGTTTCATTATTGTGATAAGCGTTTTTCGGCACAACAGCGAGTGCAACAAATTGAGTACAGCTTGTTGCAAATGGAGCGTTTATTAGGAGAGGAACGTTGTCGACAACTGATTGCGAACAATTCAATTAAATTAGCGGATCTAGAAAACGGCTTAGGGTTATACCTCAATTTAAATCAAATTGATTTTTATGAAGGCTATTTTTCCATCAATATTCAGGATGGCACCGAGCAACGTTATTATGATGCCTCATTTGCTTTTATTGAAAATAATCAAATGCTTATCGCCAGTATTCAAGGTCCGAGAGGTGAAAATGCGGCTGAAATTGTTAAATCTTTAACTAAACAGTTGCACGGTATGCGCCCGATGTTTTTATTGGTGGAGTGTTTTAAATGGTTGGCGCAACATTGGCAAATGCAGCTGGTCGGTATTCCTCATCATTATCAAACCAAAATTCGCCTGCACGGCAGCAAAAAAATTTATATGAATTATGATGAATTTTGGCAAGAAAACGGTGCGCAACGTGGTGATAAATATTGGCAATTACCGTTGCAAGTTGAGCAACGTCCGCTGGAAGAAATTCAGAGTAAAAAACGGTCGATGTATCGGAAACGTTACCAATTATTCGAGCAGATTGAACAAGGAATCAGAACGAATTGTTAACTGTTTCAGAATAATGAAAAAATTGTTAATAATTCCAACAATTTAGCGTTGAAAAATGTGATGTAGGGCAGAGTTATCTGCCCTTTTTTCTACTATAATAATCAGCTGAAGTTATTATTTGTTGTTTGGGGTAAGCGTTGTTATGTCTGATTCGATTTACACATCACTAAAAAATTTCACTAAGCATCCGATTGCTGAAGTGAGGAAAAGCAAAGTCGGTTTATTTATTTTTTCACTGTTTTTTGGTTGGGCGATGATGAACTGGTTGAGTGATCCGGTTTTCACGCAAACACAAAATTATGTACTGTTTCTTATCTTTTTTGCGATCTCGCTGTGGGTAACCGAGGCGATACCACCGTTTTCAGTCGGCATTTTGATTATCGGTTTTCTGGTGTTAATTATGGGGCGAAGTGATGCAGAAAATGCGATGCAGTATCTGCAAACTTGGTCAGATAGCGTTATTTGGCTCTTTTTAGGCGGTTTTTTCTTAGCGGAAGCAATGAAAAAAACAGAGTTGGATATTCTGTTGTTAAAACGAATGTTGCCGAAATTCGGTAAAAATCCACAAAATATCTTGCTTGGTTTGATGGCATTAACTGCGGTGATGTCAATGTTGATGAGTAACACCGCCACCACAGCAATGATGATTGCGACCGTCAGCCCGCTCTTTGTGACTTTGGATAAAAAAGCCAATATTTCTCGTGCCTTGTTGTTGGGTATTCCGGCGGCGGCTTCGATTGGCGGTATGGCGACGATTATCGGTTCAGCACCGAATGCGATTGCTGTCGGCGCATTGGAAAATATCGGTTATCACATCTCTTTTCTTGAATGGATGCTTATGGGAACACCGGTTGCCGTTGTGCTGATTTTAGTTTTTTGGCGAGTATTAATTAAACGTTATCGCATTAGTGCCAAAGAAAAATTAGAATTCCAATTTCTTCAGGAAGCTAAAGAAATTGAAAATCCTGAAGATGAAAAAGAGCATCGTACACAAAAAACAATCGTGTTGGTGATTTTGGCGATTACACTGTTTTTCTGGTTGACAGCAAAATGGTTCGGAATGCCGATCGCTGCTGCTTCAGGTATTCCTATCGTTGGTTTAACAATGCTTGGCGTGCTTGATTCGGATGATGTGCGTAAATTGCCGTGGGATACCTTAATGTTAGTTGCCGGTGGTCTAGCATTAGGTTTGGCTATTGAAGAACAAAAAATTGCGACGCATTTTGTCAATCAATTAAGCCACGTCCATATCAGTTTTATGATGTTGTTGATTTTATTTGCATTTATTACAGTAGTGTTATCTAACTTTATGAGTAACACGGCTGCCACCACGATTTTAATTCCGGTCGGATTATCATTATTAAAAGTCTTCTCCGGCGATGTTTCTCCGGCAATTTTGCCGTTAGTCATTGGGTTAAGCGCATCGTGTGCGTTATTTTTACCTGTTTCAACTCCACCAAATGCAATCGCATTCAGTACCGGTTTAATTCGTCAGTCAGAATTCCGCTTAGGCGGTATTGTCGTTGGTCTGCTCGGCCCGGCACTCAGTATTATTTGGGTAATGGTGATAATGGCGATGTATTAGTAAATGAAGGAAACGCCCGAACATTTCGGGCGTTTTTATGCTTGCCAATAAACCCGTTCACCGAATGTTTCTGTGAAAAAATCCAATACTTTGCGGATAGTGAGCGAATGATGACGCATATTGGGGTAGAACATTGCAATGATCTGACCCCGAAAAGTTAGACTGTTATTTTAAGGACTGAATTCTGTATTGAACAGGGCTCAGTCCATTTAATTTTAATTGTATTCTTTCCTCATTGTAATAACGAACATATTCTTTGATAACAGATTCAAGTTCTTCAATGCTGTCGAAAGTTTTGCCATAAAAACATTCCACTTTCATCCGACCAAAGAAACTCTCCATCGCGGCATTATCTAAACAATTGCCTTTCCTTGACATACTCTGCACAATATTGTGCTCAGCTAATAAC
>NZ_KB903737.1 GCF_000379785.1 Gallibacterium anatis DSM 16844 = F 149
ATATTGTGCAGAGTATGTCAAGGAAAGGCAATTGTTTAGATAATGCCGCGATGGAGAGTTTCTTTGGTCGGATGAAAGTGGAATGTTTTTATGGCAAAACTTTCGAAAACATTGAAGAACTTGAATCTGTTATCAAAGAATATGTTCGTTATTACAATGAGGAAAGAATACAATTAAAATTAAATGGACTGAGCCCTGTTCAATACAGAATTCAGTCCTTAAAATAACAGTCTAACTTTTCGGGGTCAGATCATTCGTAGGTTTTTATTTGTATTTAGGGCATATCTTCAAAAAGATATGCCTTTTATTTCTACTTATAACGCTTCAATAGCAGCATATTGTGCTTTTAATTTATCAAGACCATCCAAATAGCCTTGCATTTTTTCACGTTCTTTAGCAATAACGGCTTCCGGCGCTTTTGCAACAAAGTTCTCATTATTTAATTTATTCTCAATACGTTGAACTTCCTGCTGCAACTTATTAAGCTCTTTGGTTAAACGCGCTAATTCCGCTTGTTTATCAATAAAACCTGCCATTGGGATGAGTAATTCCGCATTACCCAATAACTTCGTTACTGCTAACGGTGCTTCTTCATCAGAAGACAAAATATTAATGCTTTCTAATTTTGCCATTGTCTTAATTAATGACAAATTATTATTTAAACAGTTAATTTCTTCTTCCGTTAAATGACGCAATAACACATCTAATGCTTTGCTCGGAGCAATATTCATTTCTGAACGAATATTACGAACGTTCACAATTAATTCTTTAATCCAGTTAATTTCGTTAATTGCCTGCTCATCCACCAAATTGGCATCAAACTGCGGGAATGGTTGCAACATAATAGTATCCGCATCAATGTTGACTAATCCTTTCACTTTTTGCCAAATTTCTTCGGTAATAAATGGAATAATAGGATGCGCTAAACGCAATATTTGTTCCAATACGGTAATTAATGTATGACGCGTACCGCGTTGTTGAATTTCAGAACCACTGTTTAATACCGGTTTTGTTAATTCCAAATACCAGTCACAGAATTGGTTCCAAATAAACTCATATAAAGTGGTTGCTGCAATATCAAAACGATATTGATCCAATGCCTGTCGGAATGTTTTTACAGTTTGATTAAATTCCGCCAAAATCCAACGATCCGCTAGAGATAATTCCATCTCCTTATTCTCACCATAGCCACAATCTTTACCGTTAATATTCATCAAGGCAAAACGACTCGCATTCCATAATTTATTACAGAAATTACGGTAACCTTCCAGACGTTTCATATCCCAGTTAATATCACGTCCGGTTGATGCCAATGCTGCTAAGGTAAAACGCAATGCATCCGTACCGTGCGCCACAATGCCTTCAGGAAACTCTTTACGTGTTGCCTTTTCAATTTTTGCTGCCAACTGCGGCTGCATCATATTGCCGGTTCGTTTCGCGACTAAACTTTCAAGATCGATACCGTCAATCATATCCAATGGGTCAATCACGTTACCTTTCGATTTCGACATTTTTGCGCCATTTTCGTCACGCACTAATCCGGTTACATAAACCGTTTTGAACGGCACTTGTGGTTTGCCGTTTTTGTCTTTGATGAAATGCATTGTGAACATTATCATTCTTGCCACCCAGAAGAAGATAATGTCAAAACCGGTAATTAGCACATTTGTCGGATGGAACATCTGCAAATCTTTGGTGTTATTCGGCCAACCCAATGTGGAGAATGTCCATAATCCTGATGAGAACCAAGTATCTAAGACATCTTCATCCTGTTTTAATTTGATGTCGTCACTTAACTGATATTTTTGACGCACTTCCGCTTCATTACGTGCAACATAAATATTGCCTTGCTCATCATACCAAGCCGGAATGCGGTGTCCCCACCATAGCTGTCTGGAAATACACCAATCTTGAATATCACGCATCCAAGAGAAATAGAGATTTTCATATTGTTTCGGTACAAATTGAATCTCACCGTCTTCTACCGCTTTAATGGCAACTTCTGCTAACGGTTTCACGCTCACATACCATTGATCGGTCAGCATTGGCTCAATCGGCACACCACCCCGATCGCCATAAGGAACTTTAAGATCGTGCGGTTTAATTTCTTCCAACAAACCTAAAGCCTCGAAATCTGCCACGATTTGTTTACGTGCGGCAAAACGCTCCATTCCACGATATTTCTCAGGAATTTCAGCCACATAATTTGCCAACGGTTTATTATCCACGCCGATAATTTCCGCTTCATCACGAATATCGGCATTTAATGTCATCACATTTACCATTGGCAACTGATGACGCTTACCCACTTCGTAGTCGTTGAAATCGTGGGCAGGTGTAATTTTCACTACGCCCGTTCCAAATTCACGATCCACATAATCATCAGCGATAATCGGAATTTCACGATTCGCCAGCGGTAAGATCACTGTTTTGCCGATAAGAGATTGATAGCGTTCATCTTCAGGGTGTACCGCCACCGCGGTATCGCCCAGCATTGTTTCAGGACGGGTGGTCGCCACCACTAAATAATCCTTACCGTCCGCTGTTTTTTCACCGTTTGCCAACGGATAGCGGAAATGCCAGAGCGAGCCTTTGCTTTCTTTATTTTCTACTTCAAGATCGGAAATGGCAGTGTGCAATTTTGGATCCCAGTTTACAAGGCGTTTCCCACGATAAATCAAGCCCTCTTCGTGCAAACGCACAAAGACTTCTTTCACCGCATCAGAAAGACCATCGTCCATTGTGAAACGCTCACGTTCCCAATCAATGGAGTTACCCAAACGTCGCATTTGCTGGCTGATCGTGCCACCTGAATAGGCTTTCCAATCCCAGATTTTTTCGATAAAGGCTTCGCGTCCGTAATCGTGGCGAGTTTTGCCCTCTTCCGCTGCAATTTTACGTTCTACCACCATTTGTGTTGCGATACCGGCGTGGTCGGTTCCTGCTTGCCATAATGTATTGTCACCTTGCATACGATGATAACGAATTAAGGTATCCATTAGAGTTTGTTGGAAGGCGTGCCCCATATGCAACGATCCCGTTACATTCGGCGGCGGAATCGCAATACAATAACTCGGTGCATTCGGGTTTTCATTCGGCTTAAAATAGCCCTGTTCTTCCCAGTGTTTATAAAGTGCTTGTTCTACGGCAGAAGGATCAAAACGATCTTCCATTTCAAATTTTTGTGTCATTGCTTTTTCTCTGTTTCTAACTAAACTAAATTAAAATCTAACTGTAATAATTCTGCTAATAAATTCTCACACCAATTAGGTAATACTTGTTCGAATTGGGTAATCATTTTCGATTTAGAAAGATGAAAAACAAGTATTGGCATTTCTGCTGAATTATCATAAATAAATATTTCATCACACAGTGGCAAGGCAAAAATTAAATTCTGCCTACTAATTTCATAGCGTTTACGAATTGTGGCTTCATCAATAAAATGGCCGCCATTAGCTACTCTCGCCTGCACCCTTTTCACATTAATGTCAGGATCATTGACCCCGATATAATTTAATCTTACGTAAAACCCTTTTGATTTAGCTTGTTGCATACGATGCAAAATAGACTTTCCTGCAAGAGTCGATTCCATTGAAAACGAAACCTGATTTTTAAGTGCATACTTAAATAATTCAACCGCTTTTCTCCCCGCCTCTATATCTGCGCGTCGAGGATTTTGTGGATTAAGTTCCATCGCAATATGATCAGAATCAATCACTACTTGAACAGAATCCTGATTAAAAGAACGTAAGGTGCTTTTTCCAGCACCATTTGTCCCACAATAGAAAATGGCTAAATTATTCTGCATATTTAATCACTTCTTCGTGTCCATCTGGATAATGCTGAACAATATTTCCATTGGGACGTTGAAATGTCAGCACCTCACGCTTTTTCTTATCTTCCATCCACGCTTTAAAAAGAATATGCAACTGCCGTTGTTGTTCAATGATTTCTTCTTTTGTCATTGGTTTCATTATTTCTTCCTCCAACCTTAGCTCGCCAATTTCATATCCAAATGCGGTATTCCATCTTCTAAATATTCCGTTGAAATGGCTTGGAAGCCGAAAGATTGATAAAAATCCTGTAAATAAGTTTGAGCTTGGATTAGCACGGGTTGGGTTGTCCAATGTTGTTGGCAATAAGCTAATGCTTGTTGCACCAATGCTTTAGCTAAGCCTTTGCCCCGTGCGTGTTGTACTACTAGCACTCTGCCAATATGCACGCCGTCATCTTGCGGGATAATGCGGCAGTAAGCACAAATTTTGCCGTCAAATTCTTGCCAAAAATGCACCGCACTTTTATCCCAGTGATCCACTTCTTGATAGGCACATTGCTGTTCCACCACAAACACGGCGGTGCGTAATTGATAAATCGCAAACAATTCTTCTGTGCTAAGTTGAGCAAAGGATTTTGCAATCCACGACATTAGGCTTGCTCCGTGCTTAATTGCCAACCAAGCTGGCGGTATTGTTTATAACGTTCTCTGGCTAGCGCTTTCAGTTGTTCATCTGCCGGAACAAACTCTATCACTTGAGGGAAAAGTAATGCAAATTCAGGAACCTGTAATGATAATGAAATTAATAGATCTCGCCGTTGTGAATTACGCTTTCCCGGCCAACAGATTTCTACCGGCGTCATAAAACCGCTAACCTCACCGGATAAATTATGCGGGACAAACTGTTGTGGCTCTCGTTGCCATAACAGTTCATCAATCAACAAAGCCTGCTCTTCATTTTGGCAAGAAATCAGTACTTTCTTTCCTAATCGCCACGCATCCGCTGCCAAATCACACGCTTTATTTTCTAAAGGATTTTCTTGTATAGTTACCTCAGAAAAAACATAAAAAAGAGCCTGTTTTGCCATAATTATCCTGCTTATTCATAGAATTGAGTTATTGTAACGTAAAAGGAAAATAGGATAAAGAATCGCCCATACAAATGATGAAAATCCAATTTGCTTTACTACTTTAATTCTCGTCTGCCTATAAACGAATGTGATAACGTTGTACCGTCCACCATTTCCAGCTCACCACCAACCGGAATGCCGTGAGCAATACGGCTCACTTTTACACCATACTGTTGACACATTTCTGCAATATAATTCGCCGTCGCATCGCCTTCAATTGTTGGATTAGTCGCTAAGATCACTTCAGAAAAAGATTCTGTCTGCAATCTTTTCTGCAATAAATCCAGCCCAATCTCTTTCGGGCCGATACCATCCAATGGCGATAAATGCCCCATTAATACAAAATAACGACCTGAAAACTGCCCTGTCTGTTCAATTGCCTGAATATCGGAAGGCATTTCCACTATGCATAACTGCCCATTCTCTTGACGGCGATAGTTATTGCAAATATTACACACTTCTTCTTCGGTAAAAGTACGACATTGACTGCAATGACCGATATGCGCCATCGCTTCTGTCAGCGTTTTAGCCAAATTCATTGCACCGCTGCGATCACGCTGTAATAAATAATACGCCATTCGTTGTGCTGATTTCGGGCCGACTCCCGGCAGGCAACGCAAAGCATCCATCAATTCATCAAGTAAAGGGCTAATTTGCATAATTTAAAGAAAGGACCTAAATGAAATTATATTTAACAACAGAGATAAGGGAGCTATTGCTCCCCATCTTGATTAGAAAGGCATTTTAAAACCTGGTGGTAATTGCATTCCGGCAGTAACGGAAGCCATTTTCTCTTTTTGTAATTCATCTGCACGGCGAACAGCATCATTGAAAGCTGCCGCAACAAGATCTTCCAACATATCCTTATCATCTTCCAACAATGAAGGATCAATCTCGACACGGCGGCAACTATGCGCCCCATTAACGGTGACTTTCACAAGTCCGGCACCGGATTCGCCGGTCACTTCCATCTGTGCAATCTCTTCTTGCATTTTCTGCATCCGTTCTTGCATCTGTTGCGCCTGTTTCATCAAGCCGCCTAATCCACCTTTTCCAAACATAATTTTTACCTATCTATTGTGTAATGAAAAATAAAAGCTGTATTTTAACTGAAAAGCATATTTGTGCAATTCTCAATGACCTGTTTTACCTGTCGGGCGCACCGAATCTAAAGTAATTTGAGCATCAAATTGCTGCATAAAGTCCTGCAACACTCGATCCTGTTGCAGATTTTGTTGCGCTTGAACCACTAATTGCTGATAAATTTCGTTGCGTATCTCAAACGGCGTTTTTTGTTCTCCTTGATAAACATCAAGTTCAATCCGCATCTGATGGCCGTAAAAATCTTTCAATGCTTGCGTAATAAAAGCAGAATCTAAAGTTTTTAATAAATTAAAGGCTTCAGGACGCAGACCTAATTTCAAAAAATCATCTGTTTTCTCAAGGATCACCGATTTTAATAAAATACCTTTGCTATTGCCCTTAACTGCCATTTTTTCAATATCACTGCTCCACTCACTCTGTTTTGCAGTTAAAGCAATAATCTGCTCCAATACTTCAGGCGTATATCGTTTCAATAAAGTTTGTTTAATTTCCGAAGGCTTTACTGCCTGTCCCTGAAGTGCCAATGAAGGATCGCTCCAAGACCAGTGATAATCCTCATTGATACTTTCATTTTCGCTTTCTTCTTCATCGTTGGCTTCAGTACTAGCTTTTTCCCACAACGAAGATGATGGTTCTGCAACATCTATATTATGAGCATAATCATTTGTTATAAGCTCCCTATTTTCAGGTTCAGAATTCTGTTTTCTTGAAATTGAAGGAGATACTTCATTTACTGACCGAATAGCTCGATCTTCTACAAGATCAAACTTTTTTTTTTCGTGCGCTACAACTTCCTTGTCATCCAGAACCATATGTGCCGGCTGCCCCTGTTCCAGATGAGACACCGCCTGCAAAATGCTCAAAGATTGTTGTGCTGAAGATTTTATTTCCTGTGATTGACTGCTATCCACCGGCGTAGTTGATTCACCGGCATCAATTTGCTGTACAACCTGTTTCCAGCTGCTATTAGCGGCACTCTCTTTGTTTATAGAAACGGATGGCACTTCATTACTCTGACTTTGTGACAGTGAATTTTGTACAGAAAAGGATGATTTCTCGCTTTTTTCAACAGGCTTTGTTGCTGAAGGGGAAACAGCAATTACTTCATTAGACAAGGAAAAACGCTTTGGATGAAACGCCAATGCGCGCAACATTGTCATCTCAACCCCGATTCTAGGATCAGGCGAATAGGAGAGTTCTTCTCGACCTTTAATCATCAATTCATAATAGAACTGCACATCTTCCGGCGACAGATTTTTCGCTAATAAAGTTAATGCTGTATCCGCCTGTTCCGGATTAGGTGGTAGGAACTGCAACATAGCAATTTGATGTAACGTTTCTGCCATCTCTTGCAGCACTCTTTCCCAATCAACGCCTTGTTGTGCAATCTCATTCAACACTTGCATTGCTTGCTCACCATCAGCTTGAGAAAGGGCTTTTAATAAGGCAATAGATTTATCGTTATCCAACAAGCCAAGCATCATATTGACATCATTGACATTAATATTGCCGTTACTCAAGGCTATCGCCTGATCGGTTAAACTCAAAGCATCACGCACACTGCCTTGTGCTGCACGCGCAATTTTCATCAAGGCTTGCGGTTGATAATCGATCTGTTCCTTTTGCAATAGTTTCTGCAAATGCGCGGCAATCACATCCGCATCCAACGCTTTTAAATGAAATTGAATGCAACGAGAAAGAACAGTAATCGGCAATTTTTGCGGATCGGTCGTTGCCAAGAGGAATTTGACATATTCGGGCGGCTCCTCCAACGTTTTTAACAACGCATTAAAACTATGCCGCGATAGCATATGCACTTCATCGATAAGATAAATCTTGAATCGACCACGTACCGGTTTGTATTGCACATTATCCAGCAACTCTCGGGTATCTTCGACTTTAGTGCGTGAAGCCGCATCGATCTCGATCAGATCAATAAAATTCCCTTCTTTAATTGCACGACAATTTTCACATTCACCGCACGGCGTAGCTGTAATCCCTTTTTCACAATTTAATCCTTTGGCAAACAGGCGCGCGATAGAGGTTTTCCCAACACCGCGAGTGCCGGAAAACAGATAGGCGTGATGTAATCGCTGATTATTTAAGGCATTGGTCAACGCAGCAATAATATGCTCTTGCCCCACCACATCAGAAAACTGATCCGGTCTCCATTTACGTGCCAATACCTGATAACTCATACGTTCCCTTTTTATTTGCTGTTAGTGTCCGGCAAAATCCACCAGCGTAAAAGGTTCTACGCCTAATTTACGCAAACGCTCTTCACCGCCTAATTCAGGTAAACTGATCACAAATGCGGCGTGTTCAACTTTACCGCCTAAACGTTGAATTAATTTAATAGTAGCTTCCACTGTGCCGCCGGTTGCCAATAAATCGTCAATAATAAGTACATTATCATTTTGATTGACTGAATCGGTATGCATTTCTAACGTGTCCTGACCATACTCTAATTCATAAGATTGCGAAATCACTTCGCGCGGCAATTTACCCGGCTTTCTCACTAAAATAAAAGGAACATTTAAAGCTAATGCTACCGGCGCGCCGAAAATAAATCCTCTTGATTCTGTACCGGCAACTTTTGTAATGTTTTTATCTTTAAAGTGTTCTGCGATTAAATCGATAGTTGCTTTAAATGCTGCCGGCGTTTCGACTAAACTGGTAATATCGCGGAAAATAATGCCTTCCGCAGGATAATTTGGAATAGATTTAATTGATGATTTAATTAATTCTTTTTGCTGTTGGTTCATTATGATTTGCCTAACAAAAATTATACAGCTTCCGCTGTTCTCAAAGCCTCGTATTCTAACAGTGCTACTTCTGAAAAAATACACTTTTATATCAAAAAAATAAAATTTCTATTGATAAATATCAACGCCGTCTTTACGCGTTTTCAGTAATCGTAAAATCCAGACATACTGCTCCGGTGCTACCGTAACAAATTTTTCGATCACTTCATTCATTAATCTTGCACTTTGCTGCTCGTCATCTGTCAACGCTAATGGCGCATCAATCTCAATTTCATAACGTCCTTGTTGTGCGTTGTAACGGGCAAACATCGGAATTACCACCGCTTTAGCAATTTTGCACATTTTATTCAGTCCGGGTAATGTCGCCTTGTAAGTTGCAAAAAAATCAGTATAAACACTTAATTCTTCGCCATAATCTTCATCCGGCAGATAATACCCCATCTCCCCTTTACGAACAGCATTCAGAAAAGGCTTAATGCCATTTTGGCGTGCGTGCATTTTGCCGCCGAAACGTTCTCGAACCGCATTCCAAAGCCAATCCACCAACGGATTTCGATGTGGATTATACATTGCGGTCATCGGCATTCCTTGCGTATGCAAAATGATACCGGAAGCATCAATAGCCCAAGTATGAGGAACCAACAAAATAATATTTTTACCCTGCTGTTTTGCTTGACGTAAATGCTCTATGCCTAAAAACAGACTCCGCTTTTGCAAATGTTTAGTGGAACGCAATGCTATTTCGCCGATTCCCAACATTGTTTGCGCCACGGTCATAAACATTTTGTCGATTACCTGCTCACGCTGCTGTTCACTCCAATGCGGAAAACAGTAACGCAAATTAACTTGTGCCCGTTTTCGTTGTTTTTTGGCGACTTTTCCGACCAATAAACCGATTTTCGCTGCCAAAGCATCACGGCAACGAAACGGCACAAAAGCCAATAAAGCCAATAAAAACACGCCGAACCAAACACCCCAAAATTTTGGATGCAGATAACTCCACCGGAACTGAGGTTCATACCCTACTCGTGCTGTAATTCTTCTATTTTCGTCAGACATCTTTTTTAGTTAAACCAACCATAGTCATACATCATTTTGGCAGTCATAATAAATGCCATTATCACCACCATTGGACGAATCAATTTTTGTCCTTTGGTTAATACCATTTTGGCACCTAATCTTGCGCCTAAAAAACCGCCGATCATCATAACGAAGCCAAGCGTCCAATAAACTTCTCCACCTAAAATAAAAAAGATCAATGAAGTGAAATTGGAGGTGAAATTTAAGATTTTAGCGTGAGCAGTTGCTTTCGCTAAATTAAATCCCAACAAGGTGACAAAAGCGACACACAAAAAAGAGCCGGTTCCCGGTCCGAAAAAACCATCATAGAAACCGATTGGAAATGCTGCCGCTAGCGCAAATGCGGTAAAACTTAGACGTTGATGACAATCTTTCTCACCCAATTTAGGAGAAAATAGAAAATACAAGCCAACAACCAACACCAAAATAGGCAATAATGACTTCACAATAGAAGCATCAATTAATTGCACGGCAATTGTTCCGACCATTGCGCCGCTAAAAGTGCCGAGAATCATCTTCCAGACAGTACGCAAATCTACCGCTTTTTTTCTCACAAAATAAAGACTTGCAGAAAAAGAACCGCCACTCGCCTGCAATTTATTGGTCGCCAATGCCGCTGCCGGTGGCAATCCGGCTGCCAATAATGCCGGAATCGTGATCAATCCGCCGCCGCCAGCAATCGCATCGATAAATCCGGCTATTCCTGCCAACAAAAAAAGAATCGCATAAATATCCAAACCGATGTCCATTTTTTCTCCTCTATTTATTGTGCAAACCACTGCTGTTTATCAGGGGAATCCAATAATTGCTGACACAAAAAAGGTAATTGTGGCGGTTTCTTCGGTGAACTTGGTGCAGTTGCAGAACGCGGTTTAAACCACGACATCAACTCTTCGCCACAACCATCTCCGGCAGGAATTGGCGCCTGCTCTTCACAATATTGCGCACCTTTTGGACAATGTAAACGCACGTGGAAATGTGCATCGTGCCCGAACCACGGACGTAATTTTCTTAACCAACTACGATCACCCTTAACCGTTTGACACAGTTTCAATTTAATCGCCGGATTAACAAAAATTCTTGCCACTTTATCATCTTGTGCCGCCAAACGAATTAATTCAGTCTGATTGGGCGTCCAAACACGCTCATCCACTCGTTGTACCTTACGATTCACCATTAAAATAGCCGTCGGATTTAAAGCCTGTTTTGCACTCATTGCCCCCATTTTTAACCAAATATCAGCATCCAATCCCATTTGATGGCTAGCGTGCCCGCTAGCAAAACGACCACCAGCGGGCATTGCAATATCGCCAACTAACATTGTCGGCAAACCTGCATTTTTAACCTTTTGCCCCAAACGTTGCAGATAACTCAACATTTCCGGATGCCCGAAAAAACGCAACTTTTGAGATCGAATCACCTGATAACCTTCACCCTGCAAAGGCAACGCCTGTGCGCCAATAATACAACCATTGCTGTAACTACCAATCGGCAACGGCTCTCCGGCAATCGGACGTTTAATTTTCTGCCATTCGGTTTCCGCCAAACTGACATTGGTTAAGCCCAAAATAACCAAGAGGGCTAAAATAATTCGCTGACTAAGCTTCATTTTTTAATCCACATTGCCCTTGATAACGTAATAAATGATCCATTAACACGATCGCTACCATTGCTTCTGCAATCGGCACTGCACGAATACCGACGCAAGGATCGTGTCTGCCTTTAGTGACCACCTCAACGGCTTGATTCTGCAAGTTCACACTGCGTCCCGGAATAGTGATGCTGGAAGTCGGCTTCAATGCAATAGTTGCCACTATCGGTTGACCTGAGCTGATTCCGCCTAAAATGCCGCCGGCGTGATTGGAACAAAAACCTTGCGGTGTCATTTCATCACGATGTTGGCTACCTCGCTGCGTTACTACCGCAAAGCCATCACCGATTTCTACACCTTTAACCGCATTAATGCCCATTAAGGCGTGTGCCAAATCAGCATCCAAACGATCAAAAACCGGTTCGCCTAATCCAACCGGAACATTTTCCGCCACAACCGTCAATTTTGCGCCAATAGAATCACCGGCTTTCTTTAATTCTCGGATTAATGCATCAAATTTTTCAATTGTTGCCTCATCCGGACAGAAAAATGGGTTACTGTTAACAAAATCCCAATCAACTTTCTCTAATGGTTGCGCCGGCACTTGGATATCACCAATTTGAGATAGAAATGCACGAATTTTGATGCCGAAATGCTGAGCAAGATATTTTTTAGCAATCCCTCCGGCTGCAACACGAATTGCCGTTTCCCGTGCGGAAGAACGCCCGCCGCCACGATAATCTCTAATGCCGTATTTCTGTTGATAGGTGTAATCAGCGTGTCCAGGACGGAAACGATCTTTGATCTCACTATAATCTTTAGAACGCTGATCGCTGTTCTTGATCAATAAACCGATACTTGTTCCTGTAGTTTTTCCTTCAAATACACCTGATAAAATCTGCACTTCATCATCTTCCCGACGTGGCGTGGTATAGCGTGATGTACCCGGTTTACGGCGATCCAAATCCGGTTGAAGATCTGCTTCGCTCAATTCCAATCCCGGCGGAACACCGTCTACAATGCCGCCTAATGCAATACCGTGCGACTCACCAAACGTCGTTACTTTAAATAGTTGTCCAATACTATTGCCTGCCATATTCGCTTCCTCTTTCTAATACTTTATTGTGTTAATTTATTTTCTGTCGATGTCGCCACTTTCATTTCTTCTCCGCTTTGTTGATTTTTGATAAAAACATCCAGCTGGTTAAAGGCGATTTCAATATTATTTTCCGCAAATAATTGATTAATTCTGCGATTCAGAAAATCTGTTGTCGGCAATCTGTCCGACAAATCTCCTACATAAACCCGTAATTCGTGATCCAACGTGCTGGCACCGAAAGTCAGAAAATAGGCTCTTGGCTCCGGTTCTCTCAACACTTTTTCACAATCCATCGCCGCTTGTAACAGCAATCTTTTGGTTAATTCCAGATCTGAACCATAAGCAACCCCGACCGTAATCACCAAACGCGTGATCGTGTTGGATAATGCCCAGTTTGTCAAACGTTCCGTTACAAATGCCTTATTCGGAACGATAACCTCTTTACCGTCATAATCGACCAATGTGGTTGCACGAATACGAATTTTGGAAACCGTACCCGAATATTCACCGATAGTAATGGTATCGCCGATGCGCACCGGACGTTCAAACAGGATAATAATACCGGAAACAAAATTTGCAAAAATTTCCTGCAAACCGAAACCAAGACCAACAGATAATGCCGCAAATAACCACTGCAATTTCGACCACGACATTCCCAGTGTTGAAAATGCCCAAGCCGCGCCGATTGCCACGATAAAATAGGTTAATAGTGTCGTAATAGTATAAGGTGCGCCTTGTGAAAGTTTAATTCTTGAAAAAACAAACACTTCCAATAAACCGGCAATATTTCTGACTAACACATAAGTGACTAATAGAATGAAAATTGCCAGTAGCATATTTAATAAGGTAATGGATTCCACTACCGTGCCGGTTTCAGTGGTAACCGTCTGTTGCCATAAAGTAATGCTTTCCAAATGATACGCCACTGTTAATAAATCCGACCATACAATATAGTAGAAACCGACTAACACCGCCCATAATGCCCATTCAGCAATACGCGCCACCTGTTGTTTAACCTGACTCAATGCCAATTCGGAATCTTTAGTATCAATCACTATCTCTTCCGAGCGGCCACTTTCACTTTTATTTTGGTTTTTCTCCCGCTGTTCTTTTAAGCGTTTATACGCCAAACGTCTTGCCGATACTGCCAATGTGCGATCGGTAATCTGTTTGATTAATACCCATAAGACAGTAACCAAATAACTGGCAATAAAATGTGTAATGAGATTTAAAGCGGTGTAGTAATAGCCGACCACGATCAACACGATCAACGCTATCGGAATTAACAACAGCAATACACGAATCACTTTCAACAATACCGGCCCAACGTGTTGATAACCGCCATCATTTTCTTGTGTCGCCTCATATTTTCTGACCGCATACCCGAAACGAGGTGCAATAATCAAAACGCAGAAAATCAATGCCGAAATGGTAATAACTTCACCGATAACGTCATTAGTCAACGGCGTATTGCTCATATCGCTAATCAAAGTGGTATTAATTAAGAAAATAATTGCCCAAATTGAACGTTTTAATACCGCTAAAAATAGCTTGCCGCTCTCTTTTGCCAAACCAAAATGACGATAAACCAGACCATTCGGCTTCAATAGCTCAATTAAGAAAGAAAATAGCCACCAATAGCCTGCCATTTTTAAAGTCCACGGCCACGCTAAAATAGGATCAGCAATGGTAAAATGCCCCACCAGCACAAAAATAATTAAAAACATCAATGGGTAAGGCACGACTAATATTGCGGTTAGCAGAATGGCTAACGGCGTATGCCATTGGCTATCTGCATTTAAGGAACCGACTTGAGAATTGATCTTTGCCAACCAAGATTGCAATTTCGCTTTTTGTGAATAAATCAAAGCTGCGACTAGTGATAAAAACAGAACAAAACCCAACATCGGAATAAGATTGCGACTGAAATGACGTGTATCGATCGCATTACTGATATTCTTTAACTGCGTCAATGCCAATTTTGGAAATGACACCATCCAATCCCAATCGATTGGATTATTACTCTTCACCCAGAAACTCTGCTGTTGCAATTTTTGTTGCAAATCATCGCTGATCAATCTGACCTGCTGCTGATTCAACTCAATAGTAATCGCTAAATTTAACTGTGCATTCAATAATTTAAGAATATCTGAATAAATTTTCTTCCGCTCAGATAATACCGAAATTAAAGTGTTTTTTTCAGAATCACTCAAGCCGGAAGCGTTAGGTAACTTGGCGATATACTCTTCCGGAGCATAAATTGCATCTCTTGCTTGTGTTAAATCGAAAATCTGCACACGCAGATCGGCAATGCGTTTTCCCAAGCCTTCAATCGTTTGATCTGTCGGTAAATTCTGTTTTTGCTGATTGATAATACGAGATAAAACCAACGTTCCCTGCAAAGCACTAATCTGTTCATCAATGCTTCGTTGTGTTTGCGTTAAGTTATCCAACACATTTTTAATGCGTAAATTCTCTTGCGACAATTGGTTAGAAGTTTGCGTTTCATTCAATAACTGCTGGCTCAATTGTGTATTCTGATTTAACTCATTCTGAATCAGCGGATTAACATTTTCATCCTTTGTTTGTTGCGATTTCTCTAATTGTGCCAACTGTTTTTTAGAGGCATCCAAACGTTTGCTATTCAGTACGGATTGCAACGCCTGCTGTTCACTTTTCGCCTGCTGCAAATAGTAAGTTTTTTGATCGCGCTGTAACTCATACCAAGAGTTCAGGGTAGAACTCTCTTTCAATAAGGTTTGATTGTAGTCATTCTGTGCTTCAATCAATGCCAACTCAATTTGATATTTATTCACCAAGATTGGATCGAGCTGACTATCCGTTAACGATTTATTGATCGCCTGTGTTTTTGCCAAATTATCACTTAATATCGATTGAATACGATCCGGAAATGTCTGTTGATTTACCAATTTAGAGGCAATCTCATTCAGCGCAGTTTGCAACTCATCTACTTTTTGGAAAGAGGCTTCCATTCTTTTTTGCAGATTATCTTCCGACAATTTTGCCAGATCATCAGTATTGACGGCATTATTCGAGTTGGTTTTAAGTTTTTGCAATTCTGACTGTAACTTAGGAATTTCTGTTGTTGCCGTTTTGATCTGACTGTTCAGCTCGTTTGTCTGTTTTTTCTGTTCATCCAACTGTTTTAATAAATCCAAACTGTCATCCAGCGCCGTCAGTAATTGCTGTTGTGTGGCATCATTACTGTTAGGATTTGCTTTTTGCGCTGTAATTTGTGCCTGAATGTCGCTTGCGGAAGGAATTTGAGCCTGCGCATTAATACCGACCAATAAAGCCGCCCAAAACAGCACGAAAAACAGAATACGTTTGCTCATATCATTCCTCTGAATTTTGTAAAAATAACGATAATTGTTGTGACAATAAATGTCGGGAAACCTTAATGCCTAACGCCGACCGCATAATTTTTTCAAACGGATAATAGGCGATAGGTTGTTTAAATTTTTCTAGTTTTTCCCGTAATGCGACTTGAACAGCGTTCACTTTATCAAAACTAAAGCCATTCGCAAAATCAATCACTGCAACCGGACGCTGCCCATAGATTTGATCTTCAATCGGTAAGACAAAAACCTGTTTTACATCAGGTTGTTGCAAAATAAAAGCCTCAATCTCTTCCGGTTGAATATTTTCTCCGCCGGAGATAAACATATTATCAATCCGCCCTTGAATAAATAACTCTTCCGTATTCGTTGCTTGATAACCTTTATCTCGTGTAGCAAACCAACCTTCTTGATTTAATAAGGTTTTTATTTCGCCATTTTTCTGCCAATAACCTAACGCCAGTGTTTGACCTCTCACCCAGATTTCACCGTCAACTAATCGATATTCCCGTAACGGTAAAAGATAACCGACACCGGCACTGGCATCACTTTTTTTCGCAAATACGGTCGATGCGGCTTCTGTCATTCCATAGCCGGAATAACAGTGAATACCGGCGCGTATCGCTTGCTGAGTTAATGCCACCGGAATATGTGCCCCACCCAATAAAATGTGACTTAAACGAAAGGATGAAATTTTATTTTCCTGTAAAAAATAAAGAAAGTGCTGTAACTGTGTCGGCACTAAAGCACTGTGAGTAACCTGTAATAAATTCTGGTAGATATTGTCACCAACACAACGTAAACAACAACCATTTTGCAACCAACGCCAAACTATGCCTTGCCCGGAAACGTGAAACAGCGGTAATGCCAGCAACCATTCACTGTTTTCATCAATCTGCAATAATGGTGAAATACCTTCGGCACTGGCCAAATGCTGAGATAGAGTATGCACGACCGCTTTCGGCAGCCCGGTCGAACCGGAAGTTAACGTGAAAGTCAGTGGGCATTGTGTCATCCATTGTTGGCTCACATTATCCGCTAAACCAAAACCAAGCCGTTGCAACTTACCTACTTCGACGCCATTCAACTGCGTGCAATCCAACAGGTAATCCATATTGCACTGCTCACAAATTTGTTTGATTTTTTCTGCCGGAAACATCGGGTTAATCACCAACACACGGCATTGCAAACGTAATGCCACTAAATAGGCAATGACTAATGCAGGTTGATAACGTCCGATCAAAGCAACGCCTTTCCCTGAACTCACGCCTTCTGCTTGCCAGACATCTGCCCATTGTTCAATTATTTGATGTAAATCTCGCCACGTTAAATCGCGTTCAACAATAGAAAAGCGGGTTTCATCCCCGCTTTTAACTTGCTGTTTTAACTCAAATTTTAACGCAATATCTGTTGGTTTTATCTCGGTATATCGTTGCCATAACATCAAACTGTTTCCTCTTCAATATGTGGTGATGTGAACTGAAATGCCACTAACTGCACTAAATGCTCCGGCACATACATTGCGCGCATCACAGACTCCAACATATTTAATTTTCTAGCCGTATTATTATTTGTTGCCACCCAAAACGGTGATTTTGGAATTTGTTTCGGATTGACGCTACTGCCGGAAGCCTCAATTTCCGCCACTTCCAAAGAAAAGTAAACTCTTGAACGCCCTTGGCTCACTTCTGTCGCACTGGAAAAACCTTCCGGATTGGCTCGATAAAGCATACTTAAAATCATTAAGAAACGATTAACCTGTTTATCTTCGTGCAAAAATTCTGCGGAACTGATGAGTTTTTGAATTTGTCGATTAGTGTGCTCAATTACCTCTTTGCTTGGCTGTTTCGGTAATACAAGCGGTTGCTCTGAAGTGGTCAGACTGAACTCTTTTTCGGTAACCGCTCCACTTTCAGAACGGCTGTGATTACCCTGATTACTCGCCTCCGCAACATTCGACGTAATAGGCTCTTTTTTGATTTGTTGAACTTGAGGGAAATTCAATAATCTGCGCAAAATTGTAGAGGCATCTTCACCGATTGCTTGCGTGTTACTGGCAATATATTGGTAAAGTTCGTCATCAATACTAATCGTTTTCATCATTTCCTCCAAGTGCTGCTAAATGGTCGTTATTATACGTCATAACAAGGCAAAGCCGAAAATAAAATCCGCATTATGTCTAATTTATCAACCATTTTTTCACAACTGATTAAAACTTGATCCTTATTAAGAAATATTTTATCTTCAAGCATCATTTTCTTAGACAAAATTTATTATGACAACTCCATTACTAAACTTCGATTATCAGCCTTCTGCAAATGCTGAAGCGGATACCCTCGTTTTTATTCACGGACTTTTTGGCGATATGAACAATTTGGGCATTATCGCTAAAGCATTTGATCAACAATACGCTTTATTGAGAATTGATTTGCGTAACCACGGCAGAAGTTTTCATCACGATGAGATGGATTACCCATTAATGGCGGATGATTTATTACGCGTTCTGCAACATCTTGGTCTGAAAAAAGTCATTCTTATCGGGCATTCTATGGGCGGCAAAACGGCAATGCAGTTTGCGTTAACCTATCCTGACTATGTAAAAAGTCTCATTGTGCTTGATATTGCGCCCGTTACTTATACCCATAACGAACATCGCACCGTCTTCCAAGCATTGTTTGCTGTTGCTGAAGCGCAATCAGAAACACGTCAACAAGCAAAAGTCATTATGGAACAGTTTATTGAAAACCCAGCCATTTTACAGTTCGTCTTAAAATCATTCGATGCAAAACAGACTCAACGATTCCGTTTTAATACTCAAGTGTTGTTCAAACGTTATCAACAACTGATGGATTGGCCGGAAAACAATAATGTATGTACGTTGCCGACTCTTTTTATTCGTGGCGGTAATTCCAATTATGTCTTGCCTCAATATAGAGATAAAATTATGCAACTTTTCCCTAATGCCAGTGCGTTTACTATCAATGGTGCCGCACATTGGGTACACGCTGACAAGCCGCAATACGTGATTCGAGCAATTGAAAGACATCTGCAACAAAAGTCATAAATTTAAATGGTGTGATATTTTCAGTTTGCGGGAAACTGTGATATATTGCACGCCACAAAACGGCTTATAAATCTCAAGTAGTCTGAAAGATGGCTTTCAGTGAGTATAATAATGGCAAAACAAGAAGCAGATTGCATAACATTAGACTTATTTGCTCACGTTGCTAAAGTCGGAAGACCTCGAACAAATCCGCTTAGTCGCGAACAACAAATCCGCATCAACAAACGAAATCAGTTACGTCGCGATAAAGCTGTAGGTCTAAAACGGGTTGAGCTGAAATTACACACGACAATGGTAAATCAACTTGAACAATTAGCAGAAACGGCAAATATGAGTCGTCAACAATTGATCGAACAAATATTACAAACATATTTAGACAAAAATAGGAATTAATATGGCACTTATTGGTTTATTTTATGGTAGCGATACTGGTAATACAGAAAATATTGCCAAAATGATCCAAAAACAGTTAGGCAACGAACTGGTTGATATTCACGACATAGCAAAAAGCACAAAAGAAGATATTGAAGCTTACGATTTTATTATGATCGGCATTCCGACTTGGTATTACGGAGAAGCGCAGTGCGATTGGGATGACTTCTTTCCAACTTTGGAAGAAATAGATTTCACAGATAAATTAGTTGCTATTTTCGGTTGTGGTGACCAAGAGGATTACGCCGATTATTTCTGTGATGCAATGGGAACGGTCCGCGATATTATTGAACCGCACGGTGCGACAATTGTCGGCTATTGGCCTACAGAGGGTTATCACTTTGAATCATCAAAAGCACTGATTGATGATAAAACATTTGTCGGATTGTGTATCGATGAGGATCGTCAACCTGAATTAAGCAGTGAACGCGTTGAAAAATGGTGCAAACAACTTTATAGCGAAATGTGTTTAGATCAACTTGCTTAACCCTCCTTTTAATTATCATTTGCATTCAAAAACGAAATAATCCATACTGCTGATATGGATTATTTCTATCTTCTTAATAGAAATTTTCAGTTATCCATTTATCATTCATAAAGTTAAGATATACAACAACTTATGATATTGATTTAATTAGAGGCGAATATGACAACAAATATTGTAGATGAAAACATTAAACTATTAAAAAAAGTGGGGTTAAAAATTACCGAACCTCGTTTAAAGATCCTCTCATTAATGCAACGTACTCCGGTACAACATTTCTCCGCTGAAGATGTTTATAAATGGTTACTTGAAGAAGATGAAGAAATTGGATTGGCAACCGTATACCGCGTTTTAAATCAATTCGATGAAGCCAACATTCTTATTCGCCATAATTTTGAAGGAAATAAATCTGTATTTGAACTTGCTCCGCAAGAACACCACGATCATATTATTTGTATGGATTGTGGCAAAGTGTTTGAATTTAATGATGATCTTATTGAAAGAAGACAAAAAGAGATCAGCGAACAGCACGGCATAAAATTACTTTCTCACAGCCTATACCTTTATGGTAAATGTGCCGACATTAAGCATTGTGAAGAAAAAAATCAAAATAAATAATTGATATAAATAAATGGTTGCTGTTCTTAAACTTACCGGCAACCATTTTTTATTTTCAACTTTTAGCTCTACTTTTTCTTTGGTCTGAAACTATCAACAATTGCTTTATGCGTATCAATATAAATTCCGCTCAATAATTCCAAACAATAAGGCACAGCAGCAAAAATCCCTTTCACAATCACTTTACCATTTTCGTCTTTCAATCCTTCCAATGTTTCTTTAATTGCTTTCGGTTGTCCCGGCAAATTAAGAATTAAACTCTCTTTGCGGATCACACCGACTTGACGGGAAAGAATAGCTGTCGGCACAAATTGCAAACTAATCTGTCGCATCTGCTCGCCAAACCCGGGCATTTCCCGATCTGCCACCGCTAACGTTGCATCAGGTGTCACATCTCGCTTTGCCGGCCCTGTGCCCCCGGTGGTCAATACTAAATGGCAACCGCACTCATCCACCAACTCTTTTAATGTTTGCTCAATTAACGGTTGTTCATCAGGAATCAAACGTTTTTCCACCGCAAAAGGCGCTATTAACGCCTGCTCTAGCCATTGCTGCAAAGCAGGCAACCCTTTATCTTCATAAACACCTTGCGAGGCACGATCTGAAATAGAAACTAATCCAACTTTAAACTGTGTCATTTTTTATCCTTTTATTGAAAACCATTTATCGCCGAAAAAGAACAGCAATAATCCGCCCATTACTACCAACATACCCACCATTTTCCAGACAGTCACTTCACGCACCGGCATATAAATTAAGCCAAAATGATCGATAATCATCGCCGCCACCAACTGTCCGATAATAATAAAAAACAGCATATTGGTAATACCGACCTTCGGCGCAAGAAAAATCGTGGTAAATACCACCAATGCACCTAACGGCCCGCCAATAAATTTCCAAAACGGTTGTCCGGCAAGGTTTTGTAATCCTTCCCATAAATTGGTTTTCAACAAACATACCGCCAACAACGCTAATGTTCCGGTAGCAAAAGAGATTAATGCCGCAATTAACGGTTGCCCGGCAACCACTTTACTAAGCTGGCTATTAATCGCCGCCTGCGAAGCAAGCCCGACACCGGCGACTAAAGCAAACACAACATAAATGATTCCCACTAAATTGCATCCTCGTTTTCTTCTCCGGTACGAATACGGATCACCCGTTCAACATCGTACACAAAAATTTTGCCATCACCGATTTTGCCGGATTGTGCATTATCAATAATCGCCTCAACGCACTGCTCAACCTGCTCATCGACCACAACAATTTCCAATTTCACTTTAGGCAGAAAATCCACCATATATTCCGCTCCGCGATAAAGTTCGGTATGCCCTTTTTGTCGACCAAAGCCCTTTACCTCACTCACGGTCATCCCGGTAATACCAAGATCCGATAGTGCTTCACGCACATCATCCAATTTAAATGGTTTAATAATTGCTTCAATCTTTTTCATATTTACCTCCTGCGGTGAAACTTATTTATTTAATTGTAACAACACTAACACTTCATAGTGTGCCGTATGTGGGAACATATCAAATAACTGTACTTTGTTTAAATGATAACCAGATAAGCGTTGTAAATCCTGCTGCATTGTCGTTACATTACAACTGGAATATAGCAAAAAACGAGGTTGTAGTTCATTTAAATATTGTATTAATTTTTCACCAATACCTCGTCTTGGCGGATTTATAATTACTAAATCTGGTTTATCACCTTGATGTGCTTGAAATTTACTCGCATCAAGATCCTGAAATATCGCATTATATAATCCAGCTTTTTCAGCTGCTAAACGTGCAGAGCGGATTGCCGATTCTGAAATCTCAATACCGACTAATGACACCTCCGGTTCAACCTTTTTTCTAGCTAACGCACAATGCAAACCAAAACCGCCTACTCCACAGAACAGATCCCAAATTTGCTTAATCGGCAATGCTTGTGTCCATTGTTGAGCAGTGTGATATAAAGCAGCAGCAACTTGCGGATTAGTTTGAAAAAAGCCCTGTGGGCGAATAAATAGGGAAATCTGATTGAATTGCTCTTCCAACACCTGTTGTTCTGTGAAGTAAATTTCTGTTTCACCCTCTAAAATAGCCGCATGTTGCGGTTGAATATTGGCACTAATCACGGCTAACTGTGGCAATTTTTGTTGTAATGAAGGCAATTCTCTACGAATCAAAGGCAATTTTGTTTCACTACGCAATACAAAACGCAACATAAACTGTTGATTGAATTGACTCTGTGTCAGCAATAGATATTTTAACTCGCCTTTACGCTTCGCCACGTTATAGGGTACAAGCCCGGCTCTAGCAATAAAATCTTTTAATTGAGAAAAAATCTTTTTAAATTCAATCGGATAAAGAGGACAATCAGTAAGATCAATTGCACTGTTCATATCATTGGGATCGGTTAAAATACCCAATATCGGTTTTTCCACTACACCGCTCACCACCATTTTGGCGCGATTACGCATCGCCTGTTGTGCCGATTGCTGTGACGGAAACCAAATAGTTTCTTCGCTCACTAATTCGGATAAACATTGCTGCAAATGCTGTTGTTTACGCTCAATTTGCTGTTGATAAGGTTGTTCCAGCCAAGCACAAGAGCGGCATTTTCCTTGTGCAAAATAAAGACAATGCATCAGCCTTTTACCTCTAACCATTTCTGTTGTAATGCAGACAAAAAGTGGTGCGCTTTTAGCCAACGCTCACTGGCTTGTAATTGAGATAATGAAAACGTTTTTTTCTTCGTTAATTGTAAATAAGCTGTTTTTTCCTGCACTGTCGGTTGATATTGCAGCCGATCCAGCACGTCAATCACACCGGCACGTTCATTGCATAATAGTAGAATATCGCAACCTGCCGCCAATGCCTGTTGGCTCCGTTCGACAAAACCGCCCATCGCACCGGCACCTTTCATTCCTAAATCATCAGAAAAAATAATCCCTTTAAAACCAAGCTGTTGTCTTAACACCTGTTTTAACCAAAAACTTGAGCCACTTGCCGGTTGTGTATCTGCCTGAGTATAAATCACGTGTGCCGGCATAATTGCATTCAATTTCTGTTTTTCAATTAATTGCTGGAACGGTTGCAAATCTTGCAGTTGAATCTGGGCTAAAGGGCGTTCATCCCTTGGCGTTTCCAAATGCGAATCGGCAATAACGTGTCCGTGCCCCGGAAAATGTTTGCCTGTCGTTGCCATTCCTGCCTGCAACATACCGTCACAAAAAGCTTCCGCTAACGGCAATAACTGTCGCCAATCCTGATGAAAACTGCGATCTCCGATCGCTTTACATTGATGACCGACATCCAAAACCGGGGCAAAACTTAAATCAATATCCATTGCAATCATTTCGGATGCCATCAACCACGCACTCTCTTGCGCCCAATATTGTTGTTCCTCTTGTGCCAATAATGCACTAAACGCCTGCATTGCCGGTAATTGCGTAAATCCGTTACGAAAACGCTGAACTCTGCCGCCCTCCTGATCAACACAAATCAATAGCGGGCGTTTTACTTTTTGTCGGATGGTTTTAATTAAATACTGCAATTGCGGAATATCTTCAAAATTACGCGAAAACAGAATAACGCCGGCAATTAACGGATGATTAAGAATTTCAATCTCTTCCGCCTCTACTGATTTACCTTGTAAATCAACGATTAATTTAGACATAACACCCTCAATTCAGTTGTTGATGACAAATAAGCCATAATGCGATCAAATAATCTGCCCATTGCAAACAAGACTTTTTTTGCGCTTGCCATTGGCGAAATGAAAGCAGTGGATGATCGCTAAAATAATGCTTTAAAAAATAATTTTCTTGTCTTTTTGCTAAATGGTTAGCTTGCAAAAATAACGCCAGCTCCCAAAACGGATGAGCATAACCGGCATATTCCCAATCAATAAAGGCTAACTTTTGACCGGTTTTTACAATATTGCCAAGATGCAAATCAAAATGGCACAAGCTTTTCAGCTCCGTTAATTGCGGTTCTATTGGTGGCGCAATTAAATGCGGTGCATATTTAGCCAGAGCAGAACAACGCTCACTAATATTCACCTCATCCAACGTTGCAAAAACGGTTTGTTGTTGTAGCTGTTTTAGTGCCATCGCGACCTTTTTTAACAAAGGCTTCGTCCATTTTTTTGCCGTTTTCCCCCAAATATAGCTCACAACCAGTTGCTGTGAATGTTGTTCTATCATTGTAGGGGAAATCATTGCCTTATTATCAACCGCAGCCAGATAGTTTAAAACCGCCGCCTCTCGCGCACGATCAACACCAAGCAACGCCAATTCAGGCGTTTGATAACGAACAACATAACGCTGATCGGCAATGGTGATAATCTCACTGCCTCGTGTCATTCCCGATGTTTGCAGCTCCATTTTACTTATTTAATCAGCTTTAAAGTAGACACGATAATTCACGCTGTTTTTATTCGGCTTTTGTAATTGAATCGTTTTTTGTTGCTGTGCTGCCAAAGTTAATCCGATCCACTGTTCTTCCTGTTGCCAATCGGCACGTTGAGTAACGCCATTTTTATCATACCAAGTGAGCAGGAAAGCCGTTTTAATCAGTTTATCGGCTCGATTTTTCACTTCAAGCTGTGATGAATTGGCTGACACCTGCAACGATGGCGCTAACACAGCTTCAATATTAATCACCGGCTGATTGCTGCGTAACGGTGATTTCACCGATGAAGAGCAAGCACTTAATCCCAACAGTATAATCAACATTAAAAAAAGTGTTCTCATTTTGCCTCCATCTACGCATTTTTTATCGAAAAAGAGATGACATCTTCAATATTGTCTGTCGATAACGCAATCATTAATAAACGATCCACGCCCAACGCCACACCGGAACAGGATGGCATTCCGGATTTCAATGCTGCCAGAAAACGGCTATCCATTTGTTGCGGTGGCAAATGCAATTTTTCACGCAACAAATTGTCCTGTTCAAAACGGTGCATCTGTTCATTGGCATCTGTTAATTCGTGGAAACCGTTCGCCAATTCCAAACCTTTATAATAAAACTCAAAACGCTCCGCTACACGATGATCTTCCGAACTGATTTGTGCCAATACCGCCTGTGCTGAAGGGAAATGATACACCGCAATAGGGCGTTCCTGTCCGATATTTTTTTCCACGACTTCACTGAAGAGATATTGCAACAATGTATCTCTTCCTTCCATATCCGCATTGACCAACCCCTGAGCCTTTGCCTTTTCTACCAGCTCCGCTTTGCTGGCTGATAATGGATCAACGCCGACATATTCCTGAAACACAAACTGATAGCTCAAAGATTCCGCCGGCGGACAATCTAAAATTTGTTGCAATAAATCATCCACTTCATTGATTAAGCGATACATATCAAAAAAAGGACGGTACCACTCCAACATCGTAAATTCCGGATTATGGCGTTTTCCCGCCTCTTCATTCCTAAACACTTTGCAGATTTGGAAAATCGGACCGCTACCCTCTGCCAATAAGCGTTTCATATGGTATTCCGGGCTGGTAATTAAATGCAGCGTTTTTTTCTGATCAAAAGGCGGTGTAAATTCTGTTTGGAAGGTAGAAAGATGAACATCTGTCACCGAAAACTCGCTTAAAATTGGAGTTTCAACTTCCAATAAACCACGATCAACAAAAAATTGTCGAATATCAGCAATAATTTTGGCGCGTTTTAACAGGTTCTGAATGGATGATGTGGATTTCCAATTTAATGATTGGTCAATATCTGACATAGTAATTCCTTAATCGATAGAAAATCCGTTTATTGTAATGACTTCAGCTATAAATAACAATTTAGCTCATCATGCTTAACTCTGCTTTTCCGACAACAGTAACTGCACACTGCTTTGCCAGAGCTGTTCTGCAATATTCTCCTGATTTTCTGATCTTAATTGGCATAATTCTGCAAAAATAAGCGGCAAACGTGCCGGATGATTCGGCTGCCCTTGCCAGCCCATTATTGGCATATCCGGGCTATCCGTTTCAAGCACCAAAGCGGATAACGGCAAACGGGCAATTGCCTGTCGAGTTTTATTCGCACGTGGATAAGTAATAGTACCGCCGACACCAATTTTATAGCCGAGATCAACACATCGTTTCGCCTGTTCATAGCTGCCGGAAAAACCGTGAACAATACCGGCTTTCGGCAATTGATGTCGCTTTAAAAAGGTATAGAGCTGATCGTGTGCGCGGCGAGAATGTAGATTCACCGGCAAATGGTAACGGTTTGCCAAACTTAATTGTGCATCAAAAAATTCGCACTGTTTCTGCCACATTTGCTCCGTGATAATGTCTGCCGGATAACGATCCAAGCCAATTTCCGCCACCGCAATACATTGGTTATTTTGCTGTGCCAAATGTTGTTCCAGATAATCCAAATCTTGACGCTGATGGGTAGCAATAAAAAGAGGGTGCAATCCCACACCATAATAGAGATTCGGTTGCCCATTGAGCCAAGTCGGCAAAAAATCAATGCTTTGTCGATTAATGCCGACAACCAACATTTTCTCAACTCGTTGCGCATTTGCCTCTGCCACCAGTTGCGATAATGATTGATTCAGATCTTGTGCCAAATAATCTAAATGGGTGTGGGTATCAAAAAACGGCATAATCTTAATGGAAATAACCTAATAACATCGCTGCAATAAAACAGATTAATGCCGGTAAAAGCAATCTATTTTGCGGATTTTGTCGTTTAAATGCTTTTGCTGCCAAAATAATATAGAGCACCAAGGCAACAATTTTAATCAGCAGCCAAGTCATCAACGGAAACTGGAAAAAGATTAAAAACGAGAGGCCGCTCAATAGCAATACGGTATCAGTGATATGTGGCAAAATACGCAACAATTTGTATTGGCGCCAATCTTGGGCTTGTAATTGCAAACCGCCACGAAGCACGAACAGAATTAAACTTAACCAAGCGCTGAATAAATGGAGATAAATTAATGTTTTCATAATAAAAAATAGCCATCTAGAAAAAGTAGATGGCTATTTTGCATAATCGATTATTTAAAATCAATAATTAAGCAGTGGTAACTTCTGAATCAGGATCGCCATTAGCAATCGGTTTCAACATAGTGAAGAAGCAGACGATCGCTACTACAGTTAATGCTATGCCAACCCATACTGATGTTTCATAAGATAATCCGAAACCAATTTTCGCATAAGCTAAGAATGTTGCTGATACCATTGTCATAAAGATCGCCGGAATTGTACAAATCCAGTGGAATTTATGATAACGATAGAGGTATGCTGCTGCAGTCCATAGCATTACCATTGCGGTGGTCTGGTTTGCCCAACCGAAATAACGCCAAATCACTTGGAAATCAAGTTTAGAAATAATGAAACCTAATATGAATAATGGAATTGCGATCATTAAACGTTTAACTAAGTTACGCTGATCGATTTTGAAAAACTCTGCGACAATCAAACGCGCTGCACGGAATGAAGTGTCACCTGAAGTAATTGGTAATACCACCACACCCAACACCGCTAAAATACCACCGAAGTAACCCAACATATGTGTTGCTGAATCATAAACCACTTTTGATGGTGTACCTGCATTGATCGCATCATTCATTAATGCCGGACTATCATAGAAAGTTAAACCGACCATACACCAAATTAACGCGATAATCCCTTCACCGATCATCGCACCATAGAAAACGAAACGACCTTCTTTTTCATTTTCCATACAACGCGCCATTAATGGGGATTGTGTCGCGTGAAAACCGGATACCGCACCGCAAGCGATGGTAACGAAAATTAACGGCCAAATCGGTAGATTATTCGGATGTGCATTTTCAAAGAATTTAGAAAAACTCATATCACCGATACTATGGAACAACGCTTTATCTTCAAATAACAAAGCAAAGAACATACCAAAAGACATAAAGAGCAATAATGCACCGAAGAGTGGATAAATACGACCAATGATTTTGTCAATCGGAACCAAAGTGGCAATGATGTAATAGACGAAAATAATGGTTGTCCAAGTCACTAAAGTATCAGCACGATCAAGGCTTAAACTTTCGCCGAAATTATCCATTGTAATATTCGTTAAAAGCCCGGCAGGAGAAATAACGAACACCACGCCAACGAGCACCAATAACACTAATGCCAATGCATTCATAAAGTGTTTAACCGGCGCACCGATATATTTACCTGCCAAATTAGGCACAGAAGCGCCACCGTTACGTACACTCAACATTCCGCTGAAATAGTCGTGCACCGCACCCGCAAAAATACAGCCGAATACAATCCATAGCATAGCGACCGGTCCATATAACGCCCCTAAGATTGGCCCGAAAATCGGTCCGGTTCCGGCAATATTCAATAATTGAATAAGCCAAATCTTTTTCTTAGTCATCGGCACATAATCGACACCATCATTCATCAAATGCGCCGGAGTTTCACGTTTTGGATTGATTTTAAAAACTTTCTCTACGATTGAACCGTAAATGAAATAGCCGGCTATTAATAAAGCAACGGCAGCAATGAACCACAACATAATTTCACCTTTAACAATAGTTGTTCAAAACGGACGAATTCTAGCAAAAGCCTTAACTTATTGTTAAAAATTTCTGTAAAGATGTGATTAATATCACAACAATCTGCTTTATATGATGAAATTTTTATCATCTATAACTAAAAATAGGTATAAATTTTAGTCTAAAAAGTAATCTAAATGTTAAAGCGATAGATAATCTGATTAGCGGAACCTCGCCAAACTAAACTTGGGTCTGCCTGTTCTTGTATAAATTTACCATCAATCAAAACATCAATATACTGTAACATTTCTCGCTGTTGTTGATTTAATTCCGCTAAACGATACCCTGTCCAGCACCAAATATCTTTGCCTTTGCACTCCGTTTTAATGCGTTTCACTAATGGCAACAGTCTTTCAACATTTCGCGGATGTAGCGGATCGCCGCCGGAGAGCGATAGCCCCTGACGACGAATACGTGTATCCTGTAAATCCCGAATAATCTGCTCTTCCATTGCATCAGTAAAAGGCACACCGGCATCAAATGACCAACTTTTTTGGTTATAACAGCCACGACACTGGTGAGTGCAACCGGCAACGAACAGCGTGCAGCGTGTTCCCTCACCATTAACGACATCAACCGGATAATATTGTAGATAATTCATTTTCAAGCCTTATAAATGTTTAACCCGTCTTTTTACCTCTTCCTGTTTTCCAGGATTAAAAGGTCTGGCATCCGGACTACCCAAATAACCGCACACCCGACGAATAACCGACACTTTAGCACTATCGTGATTACCACATTTCGGACAAACAAAGCCTTTACTGGTACACTCAAATTCACCGGTAAATCCACACTGATAACACTCATCGATCGGCGTATTAGTACCATAATAAGGCACTCGGTCATAACTATAATCCCAGACATCCTCCAAAGCTTTTAGGTTATGTTGCAAATTCGGATACTCTCCATAGCAGATAAAACCGCCGCTCGCTAAAGGCGGATACGCCATTTCAAAATCCAATTTATCGTAAGGATTAACTTTTTTCTCAACATCCAAATGGAAACTGTTGGTGTAATAACCTTTGTCGGTTACCCCTTCAACAACGCCGAACTGCTTGCTGTCCAAACGACAAAAACGATCACACAAGCTCTCACTTGGTGTTGAATATAAACTGAAGGCATAGCCAGTTTCCGCCTGCCATTTTTTGGTTGCTTCGCTGAGATAACGCACAATTGCCACACCTTTTTCCCGTAATTTGTCAGAATCAAAAATATGACCTTGTCCATATAACGCATTGATCGTTTCGTGAATACCGATATAACCGAGTGAAATTGAAGCTCTGCCCTGCTTAAAGATGTCTGCAACATTGTCATCTGCTTTCAATCTCACTCCGCAAGCGCCCTCCATATAGAGAATCGGTGCTACTCTTGCCTTGGTTTGTTCCAAGCGTGCAATTCGGGTTAATAAGGCTTGTTTAGCAATCGCTAAACGCTGATCTAAAATATGATAAAAACGTTGTTCATCGTGTTGAGCCTCCAATGCAATACGCGGTAAATTAATGCTCACCACACCAAGATTATTACGTCCGGCGTGAATTTCCTTACCATTCTCAACATAACGACCTAAGAAACTACGACAGCCCATCGGTGCTTTAAATGAACCTGTCACTTTCACCACCTGATCATAATTAAGAATATCCGGATACATTCTTTTAGACGCACATTCCAATGCCAACTGTTTAATATCATAATTCGGATCTTGTGGCTGCTGATTTAAACCACGTTTAATCGTAAACACCAATTTAGGAAATACAGCGGTTTTATGGTTTTTGCCTAAGCCTACAATACGATTCTGCAAAATCGAACGTTGAATTAATTTTGCCTGCCAACTTGTCCCCAGCCCAAACCCGAAGGTAACAAATGGAGTTTGTCCATTAGCGGTATGCAACGTGTTGACTTCATACTCCAAAGATTGAAATGCATCAAAGCATTCTTTTTCGATTAAAGCTTTTGCATACCCCTCCCGATCAGGAATATGCCACACTTCTGCATTATGTAGATGTTTTTGGTAACTTTTTTCAACATAAGGTGCTAACACTTCGTCCAAGCGATCAATGGTTGTTCCACCATAAATATGGCTCGCCACCTGAGCAATAATTTGAGCGGTTACCGCCGTTGCAGTCGTAATTGATTTTGGCGGCTCAATTTCAGCATTGCCCATTTTAAAACCATTGGTCAACATTCCCTGCAAATCAACCAACATACAGTTAAACATTGGGAAAAATGGGGAATAATCCAAATCGTGATAGTGAATTTCGCCGCGTTCGTGTGCCTGAACCACCTCTTTCGGCAACAAATAACTTTTCGCATAATGACGTGCAACAATGCCTGCCAATAAATCTCGTTGTGTCGGAATCACTTTTGCATCTTTATTGGCATTTTCATTCATTAGCAGCACATTATTTTGTTCAATCAACCCTTCAATTTCTTGCGTTAATTGGCTGCGTTTTTCACGTTCTTTATCTCTATCGTGACGATATTCAATATAAGCACGCGCTACTTGAGGATACCGGCTTTGCATTAAATGGTTTTCGACTACCTGTTGAATATCAGCAATATCAATCTGTTGATTCACCCCGTTCAGAATTTCAAAACTGATCTCCTGACTGAGTTGTTCAAAATAGCTGTCATCCTCAATATTGACCGCCTGTGCTGCCTTTTTCATCGCATTTAAAATAAATTGAGCATCAAACTGCGCTTTAGATCCGTCACGTTTAATCACAATCGGTAAAACAGAGAGATCTTGATAATTTACAGAATTAAGTTGTTGTTGAGAGGTATAAGTGAGCATAGCAATCTCCTTTTTTAAAATCGGGAGATACTATATATAGATATTTTTCATAATGCAAACACAATATATTGTGTTTTGTTGCTATTTTTCAGTGCATTTTACTAACTTGTAAAATGTTTTTTTCCTGCTTCAAAAAAGATAGCCATTATGCCTTAGTGGCACTATAATCACTAATATTTAACAAATTTAACATTTCTAAAATTTATTTTTCCTACTGATAAACAAAGGCGTGTTTTATGAACAATAAACAATCTCTCATTCAACAACTGCAACAGATCGTTGGCAAACCATACCTACTTACCGATGAAGCCAAAACCTTACCTTATCGACAAGGTTTCCGTTTTGGAGAAGGAAAAGCGATCGCCGTTGCGTTACCGGGATCACTGTTGGAACAGTGGAAAATTTTACAAGCCTGTGTTGCTGCCGATGTGATTGTGATAACACAAGCTGCCAATACCGGATTAACCGGCGGCTCTACACCGGACGGCAATGATTACGATAGAGATATTGTGATCGTCAACACGATGCGTTTAGACAAAATCCAAACGATTAACAATGCCGAACAAGCCATTTGCTTACCGGGAAGTACCTTATTTAAGTTGGAACAAGAGTTGGCTAAACACGGCAGAGAGGCACATTCCGTGATTGGTTCATCCTGTTTAGGTGCTTCTGTATTGGGCGGAATTTGCAATAATTCCGGCGGTTCGTTGGTTCAGCGTGGGCCGGCTTATACACAAATGGCACTCTTTGCACAAATTGATCAGCAAGGGGAATTAAAATTAGTCAATCATTTAGGTGTTGATTTAGGTTCTTCACCTGAAGAAATTTTAACTCGTTTAGAAAATCAGGATTATACAGCGCAAGATATTCATAATGATGCCGGTGTCGGACACGATCACCATTATTGCGATCACGTTCGTCAAGTTGATGAAGATACGCCGGCACGCTTTAATGCCGATCCGAACCGTTTATATGAGGTTTCCGGTTGCGCCGGTAAGTTGATGGTTTTCGCGGTGCGGGTAGATACTTTCCCATTAGAAAAAAATACACAAGTTTTCTATATCGGTACTAATGACATTCACGAACTGAATGATATTCGTCGCACCATTCTGGCTGAATTTAAACAGTTGCCGATCTCGGGGGAATATATTCACCGCGAGGCATTTGATGTTGCCGCAATCTATGGTAAAGACACCTTCTGGGCGATTAAAATTCTTGGTACCAATAATTTACCTAAACTATTTAAATTAAAGAATAATGTTGATCGTTTCTGTCGTAAAATCCCATTTTTACCGGATAATATTTCCGATAAATTAATGCAATTTGCCAGCCATCTATTACCACAACATTTACCGCAAAAACTGCGTGATTATCGTGATCAATATGAACACCATTTGATCTTAAAAATGGCAAATGACGGCATTAATGAAGCCAGAAACTTTTTACAAACCTATTTCGCAAATAAGAGTGGCACATTTTTTGAATGTAATCCGCAAGAGGCGCAGGCGGCAATGCTGCACCGTTTTGCAGTTGCCGGCGCAGCAGTGCGTTATCGCATTATTCACCATCAGCAAGTGGAAGATATTGTCGCACTGGATGTTGCTTTACGCCGTAATGACAGAGAATGGTTTGAAACCTTACCGGACAGCATTAATCAAAAATGTATCCATAAACTTTATTACGGACACTTTATGTGCCACGTTTTCCATCAGGATTACATCATTAAAAAGGGTGTAGATACTCAGCAGCTGGAAGAAGAAATGTTGGTATTGCTGGATCAACGCGGTGCGCAATATCCGGCAGAACATAATGTTGGGCATCTTTATCACGCTAAACCGACGTTGAAAAAATTCTATCAACAGTTGGATCCGACCAATAGTTTCAATCCGGGTATCGGTAAAACATCTAAGAAAAAATATTGGGCATAACCTTAAAAACAAAAACCACATTGTCGAAAACAATGTGGTTTTTTAATCTTTGCGTATGACAGCAATTATTTTCTAATTACTAATACAACAGATTCTCCGGCAACTGCTTCACCAGCTTTTTTCTCCATATGTGTTACTTCATCCATATTGGAGATAACAATCGGAGTTAATACTGATTTAGCCTTTGCTTCCAATAATTCAAGATCTAATTCGATTACTGTATCACCGCGTTTCACAGTTTGCCCTTCTTGTGCAACACGATTAAAACCTTCACCTTTTAGTTCTACCGTATCAATACCGAAGTGGACAAATAATTCAACACCTTCTTTTGATTCCATTGAGAAAGCGTGATTAGTTTCAAAAATCTTACCGATAACACCATCAACCGGCGCCACAATTTTATTGCCGGTAGGACGAATTGCAACACCGTCACCTACGATTTTCTCAGAAAATACAACATCTGGAACATCTTCAATATTAACGATTTCACCTGTTAACGGCGCATAAATCTGTACTTCAACGGATTTATTTTCTTTAGAACCGAATAGTTTATCAAATAACCCCATTTTCTTCTCCTTATCAGAATCATTTCTAAGCTCAAGCTATGCTTAATATTAGCGGAAAATTTTATATTTGTATCTAATTTAATGCTTTTTCAGCTAAAAAATTAGCAATAAGTTGTTCAATATCTTCTGCTGTAGGCTGCTGTAATACTTCTTTTGCAAGATCCTGTGCATCCTGATAATTCACATTACGGATTAATTTCTTAATTTTCGGCACAGAAATCGCACTCATACTGAATTCATCCAAGCCCATACCGAGCAATAGAATGGTTGCTTTTTCATCACCAGCCAATTCACCGCACATTCCTGTCCATTTTCCTTCCGCGTGTGAAGCATCAATCACCTGTTTGATTAATGATAATACTGAAGGGGTCAATGGATTATAAAGATGAGAAATCAATTCATTACCCCGATCCACTGCTAATGTATATTGAGTTAAGTCATTTGTTCCGATACTAAAGAAATCCACTTCTTTCGCTAAGAATTTCGCATTAACCGCTGCTGACGGTGTTTCAACCATTACGCCCACTTGAATATTTTCATCAAAGGCTTTGCCTTCTTCACGTAACTGCTGTTTTAAAGTTTCCAATACAGCTTTTAATTCACGTACTTCTTCAACAGAAATGATCATCGGGAACATCACTGCCAACTTACCGAATGCAGAAGCGCGTAACACGGCTCTTAATTGTGCATTCAAAATTTCACGACGATCCAACGCGATACGGATAGCACGCCAACCTAAGAATGGGTTCATCTCTTTCGGCAAATTCATATACGGTAAATCTTTATCACCGCCGATATCCATTGTACGTAAAATCACTAAACGATTTTTCATCGCTTCCACAACCGCTTTATACGCTTGGAACTGCTCTTCTTCGCTTGGTAGCTGGTCACGATCCATAAATAAAAATTCGGTACGATATAAACCGACACCTTCCGCACCATTACGTTCCGCACCGTCAATATCACGAATTGTCCCGATATTGGCGCAAACATCCACTTGGCGACCATCCAAAGTGACTGCCGGCAAATCTTTTAATTTAATTAATTCCGCTTTTTCTTCTTTATATTTTTGTTCCAACGCACGTAAACGAGCAATTTCTTCTTCTGTCGGATTCACATAAACGGCGTTGTTGATGGCATCAAGCACCACATAATCACCGGTATTAACGCGTGAAGTCACATCGTTGGTACCGACAATCGCAGGTAACTCTAAAGAACGCGCCATAATAGAGGTATGAGAGGTTCTGCCACCAATATCAGTAATAAAACCAAGCACATTATCTAAATTAAGTTGTGCTGTTTCTGATGGAGTAAGATCATAGGCGACCAGGATAGATTTTTCTGAAATTTCACCTAAATCGATGATATTCATACCGAGAATATTTTTTAATAAACGATTTCCGATATCACGAATATCGCCGGCACGCTCTTTAAGATATTCATCATCAATATCGGAAAGCATTGCGACTTGCTGATCAATCACGACAGAAGCCGCAACATCCGCTGTTACTTTATGTTCTTTTAAATAGGATACGATTTCTTCTTCCAGCTCCTCATCTTCCAAGATCATTAAATGACCTTCAAAAATGGCTTCTTTTTCTTCACCTAAAGTTTGACGCGCTTTTTCCTTGATGGCTGTTAACTGTGCTGCCGCCGCTTCTCTTCCTTTATAGAATCGAGCAACTTCGCTTTCCACTTCATCATCGGAAATTTTACGTTTATCAAGAACAATTTGTTCCTCTTTCAATACTAAGGCTTTACCAAAAACAATGCCTGGGGAAGCTAAAATACCTGAAATCATAATATAACCTTCTTTAAAATCACTAAATAGAACAGAATGATAACTTCGGAATAGATTATTCTAAAGTCGGAATTAATGCGACAAGATGCTCAACCGCCGCAACTTCATCTTCACCTTCTGCAGAGATAGTGATTGTAGTACCTTGAGTTAACCCTAAGGTTTGTAATTTAAACAAACTCTTTGCACTTGCACTTTTACCGCCTGAAGTTACGGTAATGTCTGATGAGAAACCTTTGGCTTCTTTTACAAACTGAGCAGCCGGACGAGTGTGTAAACCATTTGGCGCAGTGATGGTAATTTCTTGAGAATACATTTTTCTCTCCTTAAATCTCATAGATGGTTAAATAAAAAATAACTACATTTTGTCGTTTAACTGCAACGCAAAATGTAGAATAGCAACAATTTTTCAATATTTATTTTATTTTATAAAATAAATGTCATCGCTAGTATCGACATTCTCCGCCAATAATCAAGTATAAATCCTCGAAAATTTGCGTTACCGCACAAAATTACGCATTTTTATTAAATAATATTAAGAAAAAACAGCTTGATTGCTGAATATTTAAACAGGAATCAGACCTCTTTTTTTACTTCCTCATTTTGGCACTACTAAAATGTCGTTGTGATTTTGTTTCATTTTTAGCGGCAATTAAACGGTGATAATTTTCCAAACGGATAGGATCAATCATTCCCTCTTCAACCGCTTCCCTAATTGAACAGCCGGGATCCTGTAGATGTTTGCAATCTTTGAACTTACAAGTGCCTAAATAGGGTAAAAATTCTCGATAACCACGCGTAATATCATCCGTTTCTAAATGCCACAAACCGAATTCACGAATGCCGGGAGAATCGATCAAATTGCCGCCTTGCGGTAAATGGTAAAGGGTTGACGCCGTTGTCGTATGCTGCCCTAAACCGGAAGTTTCACTGACTTCTCCCACTTCCGTTTCAATTTCCGGCAGAATGGCGTTCACTAAACTGGATTTTCCAACCCCCGATTGTCCGACAAAAATAGAATTGCCTTGTGCTAACAATGTTGTCAACTCGTGCATTCCCTCACCGCTTAAAGTGGATAACATTAACGTTTGATAGCCAATTTTCTGATAAATCAGCAGCAAACTTTTGACCTCATTGCGTTGTTCTTCATTTAATAAATCCACCTTATTGACAACGATAATCGGCGTAATATTTGCCTTTTCACAAATTACTAAGTAGCGATCAATAATATTTAACGACAATTTCGGCACAATCGCCGAAACGATAACGATTTGATCAATATTGGCAGCAATAACCTTTAAACCATCGTAATAATCCGGACGAGTCAGCTCACTTTGACGCGGGTGTTTTGCCTCAATCACACCGCTAATACCATCCATTTCCTGTAAGCCTTTGCGCCAAATAACCCGATCACCGACCACAATATCAGCCAAAGTTCGACGTAAATTACAGCGAAATTTTTCCCCTTGACTGTTTTCCACATCGGCGTGCTGTGAATAACGCGTTACTACCACGCCCTCTTCCGCCGTTCCCAGCATATCGTCTTGCCAGTTGTCCTGCTGTTTTAATTGCTGTTGATGTTTCCGCAAATTTCTATGCTGATTCGAGGCTATTCGCCGCTGTTGATTATGTGTCAGCTTACGTTTACTCAATTTCGCTCCTTATCGTTTTTATAAAAATGGCGTAGAATGTCGCACAAAATTGGAATAAAGGATACCTGATATATGCAATTAGATAAACAAAATCTCATCTGGATTGATTTAGAGATGACCGGACTTGATCCCAATAAAGATAGAATCATTGAAATCGCCACTATTGTGACCGATAAAAATTTAAACATTCTTGCGGAAGGGCCGGTATTGGCAATCAAACAGGATGATAAAATTTTAGCCGGAATGAACGAATGGTGCCAAAAAACGCATAGCGCAAACGGCTTAATTGAACGTGTTCGTCAAAGTAAATTAACAGAACGTGCTGCCGAATTACAAACACTTGATTTTTTGAAAAAATGGGTGCCGAAAGGCGTTTCACCGATTTGCGGTAACAGCGTGGCACAGGATAAACGTTTTATTTTTAACTATATGCCTGATTTGGCAGATTATTTTCATTATCGCTATCTTGATGTCAGCACATTAAAAGAGTTGGCAGCTCGTTGGAAACCGGAAATTCTATCCGGCTTTAAAAAGAAAAATTCACATTTAGCATTGGATGATATTCGTGAATCTATTGCTGAATTAGCATACTATCGCCAGCATTTTATCAATCTTGATTGATCGACTGCTTGATAAATCGGCAGATTTTCTTGTTCGGTAGTTGCACTGGCGAAAAATATTCGTATAATGCACTACCGTTAAGCGGGAATAGCTCAGTTGGTAGAGCACGACCTTGCCAAGGTCGGGGTCGCGAGTTCGAGCCTCGTTTCCCGCTCCAATTTTCCTCCTATTTTTCTATAATGCGGGAATAGCTCAGTTGGTAGAGCACGACCTTGCCAAGGTCGGGGTCGCGAGTTCGAGCCTCGTTTCCCGCTCCAATTTTTTCACTTTTATCACAAAATATTTAGTAATTTGCGAGTAAGATCACATTTCTGATTTTTGCTGCTTGAGATTCTCTTTTTTTATTTGACAGCTGTTGTAATTACCTTTAAAAAATTAACTATTTTTTAACGGGGGTTATCACTAATGCTTACATTTTCCTATACCAGTGAACATTCGCTACTCTGTTTATTACCACCGCCGGCAGAGTTAAGCAAACAACAGCGTATTTGGCTTATCGCCGACTTGGCACGTCAACTTCCGGGCGTGGAAGAGGTTGTTGTCGGGATGAATAACTTCACCCTCTACTATCAATTGGATCTCAATAGTCAAATATTAGAACAACAACTGTTACAGTTATGGCAACAAACTGAACATCAACAATCGCAACCACAAACACGATTAATCGAAATTCCGGTACATTACGGCGGAGAATTTGGCGAGGATCTTTTTGATGTTGCTCATTTCCATCAAACCACTCCACAAGAGATTATCCGTCGCCACACTGCGGCTACTTACACCGTATTTATGATGGGCTTTCAACCCGGTTTCCCTTATTTAGGCGGTCTGCCTGAAAATCTACACACCCCAAGACGCAGCCAACCTCGCACTAAAGTGCCTGCCGGTTCGGTCGGCATCGGTGGCAGTCAAACCGGCGTCTATCCGTTTACTTCCCCGGGTGGATGGCAACTTATCGGCAGAACGGAAATGCCACTTTTTAATATTGAAAAAACACCGCCGGTGCTATTGCAAGCCGGAGATAATGTTCGTTTCGTTGCAGAGAGTATTCATCTATGATTTATATTGAAAATATTAATGCTTTCGCTCATATTCAGGATTTAGGCCGTTTCGGCTATCGTGATTTCGGCATCGGTCACGCCGGCGCAATGGATGCATTGGCGTTACAAGCCGGCAATATTTTATTGCATAACGAAGAAAATACGCCGGCAATAGAAATCACACTCGGCGGCTTAAGTATCACCTTTGATTGCAGCACACCGTTTTGTCTTACCGGTGCATTATGTGAAGCCACTCTTGACGATATGCCGGTCTATTCTTATTGGCGTTATACCGCAAAAGCCGGACAACGCTTAACGATTAACGCTATCACGCACGGCAATTACGCTTATCTCTGTGTTGCCGGTGGCTTTTTAGTTCCTAAGGTATTGAATTCATATAGCACAGATCTGAAAGCAGCATTCGGCGGTTATCAAGGTCGTTTATTAAAGGCCGGCGATCATATTCCAACAGCAAAACGCGATCAAACACTATCATCTATCGGCATTGAACCTATTTCTTTTACTAACCATATTTATGTTGTTGCTTCTTCTGAGTTTGATGCTTTTACTGAGGAGAGTCAGCAACGCTTTAGCCAACAAGGGTGGAAATTAGCGACAAACAGTAATCGGATGGGCTATCGTTTCAATGGCGAACAACCTTTGAAATTAAAAAATGCACTCGAAATGCTCTCTTATGCAGCGCCGATGGGCACAATACAAGTGCCGCCGGACGGGCAACCGATTATTTTAATGGCAGATACACAAACCACCGGCGGTTACCCAAAATTCGGTTGTGTCATTCAAGCCGATCTGGGACGTTTGGCACAAAACCCTTTCGGCAGTGAAATCTACTTCCAATTAATTTCACGCCAACAAGCATTAGAAATTTATCAAAAAAATCAAAACTATCTTAACCATATACGGAGAATCATAGATGAAACACGTTGATTTGAATGTTGATTTGGCTGAAGGTTGCAGTAACGACCAACGCTTATTGCAGTTGGTTACTTCCGCCAATGTCGCTTGTGGCTTGCACGCAGGTGATTTTAATGAAATGCGCAAAGCAATTCGCTGGGCTAAAGAAAACAAGGTGCGTATCGGTGCGCACCCTAGTTTTCCGGATAGAGAAAATTTCGGACGCACCAATATGCAGCTCCCCGATGATGAGCTGAAAGCCTGTTTGCTATACCAACTGGGCGCTGTCAAAGCCTTATGCGATGCCGAAGGTGTTTCACTGTCCTATGTTAAGCCTCACGGCGCTTTATACAATCAAGCCGCTAAAGATGAATCATTGGCAGCACTCATCGCGCTCACCATTAAGCAATTCGATCCTTCACTTAAACTTATGGGTTTATCCGGCAGTTTGATGTTAAAAGTCGCACAGCAGCACGGCTTAGGCATTATTTCAGAAGTGTTTGCAGATCGTCATTATTTAGCGGATGGTTCTTTAGTGCCGCGTTCTCGTGCAGATGCATTAGTGGATAATGATGAAGAGGCAATTAATCAAGTCCTACAAATGGTTTTACAAGGCTCAGTGCCGACCGTAGACGGACAAGATGTTGCCATTCAAGCTGACAGTATCTGTTTACACGGTGACGGCGAACATGCCATTTCATTTGCCGAAAAAATCCGTAAGGCATTGACTGAAAAACAAATTCACTTAACCCCTAATTAATTCAACCCAATAAAAGGAGTACCTATGATCAAAAATCGTAGCGCATTACTCGGTGCCGCTTTTTTAATGGCAACCTCTGCTATCGGACCGGGATTTCTCACACAGACCGCCACCTTTACTCAATCGTTATTAGCCAGTTTCGGCTTTGTCATTCTGCTTTCAATCCTGCTTGATATTGGCGCGCAACTTAATATTTGGCGGATTGTTGCCGTTTCAGAAAAGAAAGCTCAAGATATTGCCAATCAGGTACTCCCCGGAGCCGGCTATTTTCTTGCCATTCTAATAGTGATGGGCGGATTGGCTTTTAACATCGGAAATGTTGGCGGTGCCGGTCTCGGTTTAAATATTTTGACAGGGCTTGAGCCAGAAATGGGCGCCATCATCAGTGGTGCGATTGCGGTAGGTATTTTCTTATTTAAAGAAGCCGGCAAAATAATGGATCGCTTTGCCCAATTGATGGGGTTTGTGATGATTGCTCTCACCATTTATGTTGCCGTTAATGCACAACCGCCGCTGGCTGATGCCGCCGTACACACATTTATTCCGGAAAAAATTGATGTGATTGCTATCGTCACCCTTGTTGGAGGAACAGTCGGCGGTTATATCACCTTTGCCGGCGCACACCGGTTACTTGATGCTGGTATCAAAGGGCAAGATGCCTTAAAAGAGGTCAGTAAAAGCTCCGTTTCTGCTATCTTAATCGCCTCGATTATGCGTATCGTACTGTTTTTGGCAGTGCTTGGTGTTGTTTCGCTAGGTGTTAAATTAAACCCTGCCAATCCGGCTTCCACACCATTTTCTCACGTTGCCGGCAATGTCGGGCTGATTATCTTCGGTATCGTTATTTGGGCTGCATCCATTACATCCGTTATCGGCGCAGCCTACACATCCGTTTCATTCATTACCAGTTTTTCACCGGCAATTGAAAAGCACAAAAACTACTGGATTATTGCATTTATCGTTATTTCAACAGCAGTATTGGCAACCGTGGGCAAACCGGCGCAAGTTTTGGTTTTTGTCGGCACATTAAACGGTTTAATTCTGCCGATATCCTTAGGCTTAATTTTATTAGCTGCACATAAATCCAAAATTGTCGGCAACTATAAACATCCGATCTGGATGACTATATCAGGCGCAGTTGTTGTTATTTTGATGGCAATTTTAAGTGCAATCACCTTATCTAAATATATTGGAGGATTGTTCGGTTAATCTGTTATGAAGTGGAAATAAAGCAACAATAACAAAAATTCTTTTGATCCACTTCACAGAATTGCAAAAATCTTTATGCAAACTCAATTTGACTGTTATAAAGTATTTTATGAATTTGAAATTTAGTCTCTTAAGCTAAGATCATTAGTGACTAAAAATGGGAAGAATGTTTTCTTCCCTCTCTTTTTAAGAGCAATTGACAGACTTGAAATCAGTGCGAGGAGTTGTTTATGACCAAACTGGAACTCTTTATGGAAGGAGTGAATCTTATGTTTTCCGGCATGGGATTTGTGCTTGGATTTCTCATTTTACTAATCTTTCTGATTAGCTTAATGTCCAAAATTATTAATCGTTTTGTTACTCCCCCACCACTCACCGCCGCAACTTCTACGACCAATAAATCCGTTTCAATACAACCAACAGATGATCTTGAACGTTTACGTCCGGTCATCATCGCTGCAATAGCACATCATCGTCGTCAACAAGGAATCAAGTAAGGAACTAAATTATGACAGTACAAGCTAAAAAAATTGCAATTACCGATGTCGTTTTACGCGATGCTCATCAATCTCTATTCGCTACTCGTTTACGTTTAAAAGATATGCTGCCGATTGCCGCTGAATTGGATGAAATCGGCTACTGGTCTTTAGAAGCGTGGGGTGGCGCTACCTTTGATGCCTGTATCCGTTTTTTAGGCGAAGATCCTTGGGTACGTTTGCGTGAATTGAAAAAAGCAATGCCGAAAACACCTTTGCAAATGCTTTTACGCGGTCAAAATATTCTTGGTTATCGTCATTATGCTGATGATGTAGTCGATCGCTTTGTTGAACGCGCCGTTGCCAACGGAATGAGCGTATTCCGCGTTTTCGATGCGATGAACGATCCTCGTAATATGAAACAGGCATTGACTGCCGTGCGTAAAAATGGCGGCCACGCACAAGGTACACTGAGCTACACCACCAGTCCGGTTCACACTTTGGAAACCTGGTTGGATACCACCGAACAACTGCTTGAAATTGGTATTGATTCCCTTGTAATCAAGGATATGTCGGGTATTTTAACGCCAATGGCAGCTTATGAATTGGTCAGTGCAATCAAAAAACGGTTCGATGTTCGCTTGCATTTACACTGCCACTCAACAACCGGTATGGCAGAAATGGCACAATTAAAAGCAATTGAAGCCGGCGTTGACGGTATCGATACTTCCATTTCTTCAATGAGCGGCACTTATGGTCATCCGGCGACAGAATCAATGGTTGCGACATTACAAAACACACCTTACGACACCGGACTTGATCTTCATCGTCTTGAAAAAATTGCAGCTTATTTCCGTGAAGTGCGTAAAAAATATGCTGCGTTTGAAGGACAGCTTAAAGGCGTTGACAGCCGTATTTTAGTGGCACAAGTGCCGGGCGGAATGTTGACCAACTTGGAAAGTCAATTAAAACAACAGAATGCCTCTGATAAATTGGATCTTGTCTTAAAAGAAATTCCACAAGTGCGCAAAGATTTAGGTTATATTCCACTGGTAACGCCAACTTCACAAATTGTCGGCACTCAATCAGTGATCAATGTTTTAATGGGCGAACGTTATAAAAATATCGCCAAAGAAACCGCAGGCATTCTGAAAGGCGAATATGGCAAAACACCGGCACCGGTTAATGCCGAACTTCAAGCTCGTGTTTTAGAAGGAAAACAACCGATTACCGACCGTCCGGCAGACCATATTGCACCGGAAATGGATAAATTAATCGCCGAAGTGAAACAACAAGCTGCCGAAAAAGGCATTAAACTGGCGAAAGATGAAATTGATGATGTGCTTATTGTTGCATTATTCCCTCAAGTCGGTTGGAAATTCCTTGAAAATCGTAATAATCCGGCGGCATTTGAACCTGAACCAACCGGAAAACCTGTTGAAAAAGCAGCAGCTAAAGCAGAGGTTAAACCGGCTCCTGCAGAATCTGCGGTTTATACCGTTGAACTTGAAGGCAAAGCTTTTGTAGTGAAAGTCAGCAACGGCGGCAATATTGATCAAATTGTTGCCAGCCAACCGCAAACGCCTACTCCTACGCCGGCGCCTGTTGTGCCAACAGCTCCTGTTGCACCGGCTTCATCATCCGCTCAAGGCGAACCGGTAAATGCGCCAATGGCGGGATCCATTGTTAAAGTCGTTGTTACAGAAGGACAACAGGTAGCACAAGATGATGTGTTGCTTGTACTTGAAGCGATGAAAATGGAAACACAAATCTGTGCTGCCAAAGCCGGTACCGTGCAAGGCATTAAAATCAAAGCAGGCGATATGGTCGCGGTCGGCGATACACTAATGACATTAGTCTAGGGACATCAATATGGAAAGTTTTGTAGCATTAATACAAGGTATGGGGTTATGGCACCTCAGCCTTGGTCAAGCCATAATGATGGCGGTCAGCCTACTCTTAATCTGGTTGGCGATTGCACGTCAGTTTGAACCGTTGTTATTGCTGCCAATCGGTTTTGGTGGATTATTATCCAACATTCCCGAAGCCGGTCTCGCGATGACAGCCTTAGATAACCTGTTACATCAAGGCATTGCCGATCAATTAACACTGGTTGCCGCTAAACTCGGCAGTGCCAGTGATCCGGCTTCTATTAAAGCGGCATTAGCAACTGCACTTCCTTCCGTGCAAGAAGAGTTGGAAAGTTTGGCAACCGATTTAGGTTACACACCGGGCGTTTTGGCACAGTTTTATCACGTTGCCATCCACTCCGGCGCTGCTCCATTGATTATCTTTATGGGAGTCGGGGCAATGACCGATTTCGGTCCGTTAATTGCTAACCCGAAAACATTGTTGCTCGGCGCGGCTGCACAATTCGGTATTTTCGCCACCGTTCTAGGTGCATTGGCATTAAACTATTTCGGTATTATTGAATTTACCTTACCGCAATCAGCTGCTATCGGGATTATCGGTGGCGCGGACGGTCCGACTGCCATCTATTTAGCCAGTAAATTAGCACCGGAATTGCTCGGGGCGATCGCCGTTGCCGCATACTCTTATATGGCGTTAGTGCCGTTAATCCAACCGCCAATTATGCGTGCCTTAACGTCTGAACAAGAACGTAAAATTCGTATGGTGCAATTACGTCCGGTCAGCAAAAGGGAAAAAATTCTGTTCCCTATCATCCTGTTACTACTCGTTGCGTTATTGCTTCCGGATGCTGCGCCGTTGTTAGGGATGTTCTGTTTCGGAAATTTAATGCGTGAAAGCGGCGTGGTAGAACGCCTCAGCGATACTGCACAAAACGCCTTAATTAATACCGTAACAATCTTCTTAGGGCTTTCTGTCGGTGCCAAACTGGTTGCGGATAAATTCTTACAACCGCAAACACTTGGTATTCTTGCATTGGGTGTAATCGCATTCGGTATCGGCACTGCCAGCGGTGTCTTAATGGGTAAATTGATGAACCGCTTTAGTAAAACTCCATTAAATCCATTAATTGGCGCTGCCGGCGTTTCGGCAGTACCAATGGCAGCACGTGTTGCCAATAAGTTAGGTTTAGAAGCGGATAAACAAAACTTCTTACTGATGCACGCAATGGGGCCAAATGTTGCCGGTGTTATCGGCTCGGCTATTGCTGCCGGCGTGATGTTGAAATATATTTCAGCATTGATGTCATAATAGACAAAATTTTTTAAATTCATCTATCAAAAGGGGGAAATATTCGTTCCCCCTTTTTTCACTCCTAAAAAACAATCTTTTATTAAAAAAATATTTCAAAATCATTTCTTAACTGTTAATATCAGATCAATTTTTAACCACTAGAGGAGATCCAATATGGAACGCATACTTAAAAATCAAACAGCAAATCCTGCACCGCTTGGTTTATTTGGTTTTGCGATGACGACCTTCCTTCTAAATCTGCATAATGCCGGTTTCTACCAGCTCGATGTAATGATTATGAGTATGGGGATTTTTTATGGCGGATTGGCGCAATTTATTGCAGGAATTATGGAGTGGAAAAAAGGTAACACTTTTGGCTTTACCGCTTTCTGTTCCTATGGCGCATTTTGGTTAGCACTTGTTTTCATTTGGGTCGCGCCTCTAGCCGGATTGACCGCCGTCAATTCAACATCACTAGGCTTTTTCTTATTAATTTGGGGATTGCTCTCTTGTGTGATGTTTATTGGCACTTTAGCCGGCAACACTATCGGAAAACTGGTTTTCGGCTCGTTGGTTATACTATTTTTCTTATTAGCGGCAGCCAATTTTCTCCATAGCGAAACATTGCATACCATTGCCGGTATTGAAGGCTTGATTTGTGCGGCATTCGCCTTTTATGAAGCCGCCGCCTTAGTGATTAATGGCAAATTCGGCAGAACAGTATTAGCCTTATAATAATGGCTGTGCGATTATCTACAAAAATGTCCGAAAAAATTTGGACATTTTTTTATAACTGTACACCTAAATTTTTTGTTTGTGCTTGGGCTACAATTTTGGCAGCAACCACCACATCCAATACGGCACTACCGACAGATTTAAATATGGTAATTTGTTGATCCGAACAGCGCCCCTGAATATCACCGTTCACTAATTCACCCAATTCACCGTGATAATCTTCAATACTGACAAAACCCTGTTCTAAAGGAACAATAAAATCGCCTGCCTCACCTAACACGCCATCCATCGTATCGAAGATAATGACATCTGCACGACCAATAATTTCTTTAGGAATCTCACACATTTCAGGCATATAGGCTCCTATGCCGTTAATATGCGCGCCGGCTTTAATCCATTCTGCAGCAAAAGTCGGTTTAGTCGAGGTGGTAACCGTCGTAATAATATCGGCTCCGCTAACACACGCTTTACTACTTTTTACCGCAATAAGCTCTATATCAAAGCGTTTGCGCATTTTATTAACAAAGGCAGTGGTGCGCTCAAAGTCCAATCCGCACACACGCACTTCGCTTAAATTGCGCACCGCTAACATCGCCTCAAGTTGAGAAGCTGCCTGTCCTCCGGTACCGATTAATGCGCCGATACTTGCATCCTTTCTTGCCAATAGATCCGTTGCCGCCCCTTGTACCGCACCGGTTCGCAATTGGGTAAGGTAAGTGCCGTCAAGGTAGGCAGTCACAACGCCGGTTTTAGGATCTAAAGACAAAACGACTGCATTAATACTCGGCAAATTTTTTGCAACATTGCCGGGATAAACAGAAGCAATCTTAATCCCCAATGCACCTTGTTCACCACTAACATAAGCAGGCATATACAAACTATGCCCATCATATTCATTGATCGCGGAATTTGTACGCAAAGGGACTTCAGCCATTCCTTTGGAATACATCGAAAGCACATCCTTGCACGCTTGAATTGCATCCTGCATTGAGAAACTCTGCTCAATATTCTCTTTACTTAGAAACAGCATATTCGCCCCCTTTTCAGCATCAATTATTAAGGAATAATTTTTAATACCTGTCCGGCGTGATAAAGTGTTACACCCAATTCTGTCGACCACGCCCTTACCCCTCTGAAAGAAACGGTACAATCATCAAGTTGCTTAAACGGCAACGGCAATGCATCACGATTATCCGTTTGCAAATATTCAGCAAACGCCTTACCGAAAAGCGTACCGGTGGTAATTCCTCGCCCATTATAGGCTGTCGCTGCGATAATTCCCGGTGCCGGCTCAAAGATGCGCATAATATGATCCGTAGTAAAACCGAACTTACCGCACCATTGATACTGCCATTCAAAATTCCCCAATTCCGGGAAATAATGTTTTTGAATACAGTTCGCCCACTTAATGAAAAAATTAGCCGGTTTGCCGGCAGAACTGCCTACCGTGCCTAATAATAGGCGTCCGTCTTTATCACGACGGATACTGGATAATGCTAACCGCGTATCCCAAGAACCGTTTTTATAAGGCAGAATGCTATCTGCAACCGCACCGCTCAATGGCTCCGAAGCAATTTGATAATATTCAACGAAATAGAAACATTTTTGAATATCAGTCCATTCACCTTCCGTATATGCGTTAGTTGCAATAATCACTTTTTCCGCCTTAACGGTATGACCATTGCTGTGAACCAACCAATGATCGCCCTCTTTGACAATTTTAGTCACTGCTGACTGTTCAAAAATCTGTACGCCAATGTTATCTGCAGCTTTAGCCAATCCGGTGACATATGCAAATGGATTAACCGTGCCGGCTCGTTTATCCAACAAGGCTTTATTAATTTTGGTCGTGCCACAATATTCGTGGCATTTTGCGCCGGTTAATACTTCAACATTAGCCCCACGACGACTTAATTGCTGATAGCGAATATCAACATCCTCTTCTCCTTTACGGTTATGTGCCATATGCAAATTGCCGGTTCTTGTGTCCTGTGCGTCGATACCATATTTATCAATCACGTCAAACACCAGTTTAGGAGCAAGCCCCAATGCAGTTGTCAATTTTTCGCCGGCAGTTTCACCTAAATATTGATTCAGGTCATCCGGTCTTGCCCACGTTCCGGCATTAACAAGCCCCACATTTCTACCCGAACCGCCGTTACCAATGGTGTGCGCTTCCAATACACAAACACGTTTTCCGTACTCTGTTAAATGTAAAGCACTGGATAAGCCGGTAAAACCACCGCCGATCACACAGACATCAACCTGAATATCTGCGCTTAATGATGGGTAATGCACCACATCATCAACTAAAGTCGGCCATAAACATTGCGAGATACGACAAAATTCACTGTTTTCTTTTGTTGATCCCTGAGCTGAATAAGATGTTGATTGTTCGCTTTTCATCGAAATTTCCTTAGTAGTTGAGTGCCTACCGTACACAGCGGTAGGCTGTATTTAATTTAGGAGAGGTATAATTTTTTCCAAATCAGAGCAATTCATAGATCAACGCTTTATGTTCTTTGAATTGAAACCTTTCTCTTTATTCCTGTATTCTCTAATTCGGGCGATAACCTATCGCCCATTACGCATCACGCTTTTTTACTTTTTGGCATAAATTTACCGCTAAATGCCCAAAGTAAACCGAATAACGGCGATAACCAGCAGGCAAAGGCGAACTGCGCATACAATAATGTGCTGACACCTAATGTCGCAGCCACGAAACTACCACCCATATTCCAAGGAATTAATGGTGATAACAACGTACCGCAATCCTCAATTGAACGCGTAAGAATCGTCTTGTTATAACCCAACTCTTCATATTTTTCTTTCATCAAACGCGCCGGCAAAACCAAAGTGGTATAAACATCACCGATTAATGTACCAACACCGATAACACTGCCGTAAGTTGATAAGATCAAACCGAAGCGAGTTTTAATATATTTGTTTAGGCGATTTAAAATCGTTTTTAACGTGCCGTAATATTCCAATGAGCCAACGAATGCCAACGCAAAGAAGGTTAACACCACCACCCACGTCATCGACATTGCACCGCCTTTAGTTAAAAGTTTGTCCACAATTTCAAGACCGGTTTTGCTCACAGCACCGTTTTGCAAAGTGTTAAAAATATCGTGTAAACCAACGCCTTGCATCACGAAAGCGATAATGCACGATACTACTACCCCGGCATAAATAGTTGGCATTGCCGGGTATTTTCTGAATGCGGCAAACACAACGACAACAGCTGGTAATAAGGTTATCGGACTGATCACATAATTATCCATCATTGTCTGTTTGATCTGCTCAATAGTGGTGAGATCCACCGCCTGATCGGCATACTCCATCCCAAGAATGGCATAAATAATTAACGCCACTGTCATTGCCGGAATCGTTGTCGGCAACATTCCTCTGATATGATCCCAAAGTTTCACTTCACACGCTGCCGGCGTTAAGTTGGTTGTGTCGGATAACGGCGACATTTTATCGCCGAAGAATGCGCCGGAAACGATGGCGCCACCGGTCCAATAAGCCGGAATGCCTAAGCCCATACCAATTCCCATTAGTGCCAAACCCGCCGTTCCTACCGTTCCCCAAGAAGTTCCGGTTGCAACGGAAAGAATAGAACATAGCACGCAGACGGAAACCAAGAAGGTGCTCGGTGTAAACAGACTAAAGCCGTAATAGAGAATTGTCGGCACCGTACCGGCGATAATCCAACCGCCAATCAACATTCCAACACCAAGCAACACCATAATTGCCGGAATACCGATCTGAATAACTTGCAAAAAATATTCTTCCATTTCCTGCCATCTGGCACCACGGAACTTCAAAAACAGTCCGGTAATCAAAATACCGCAAGCTAACGGAATATGAGGCGTAAAGTCTTCATAATAGAAGAACTGCACCATAAGAATAATTGCAGTTAAAATCAGCGGTGCTAAATCAAGTAAAACGGAATTTGATCTTGGTGTAAATTCAGGATTGGGTGTATGCATTGCATTGTTACTATCACTATAAGATACACCTTTTCTTTCTTTAAGATTAGTATTGGTCATAGAGGCCTCCACAGTTTAGCTATTCCTTTCCCTTGCAGCATCAAGCGAAAGCGAGTTTTTTGTTTCTGTTTTTCAGAGTGAAAAACTTTGCAAGAGGTAACCAAACCGCTTATTTGGTTACCTAGATTTATTGGCGAAATCAACCAAAATTAATGCCTTGCGCCAACGGCAATTCTGTTGAGTAATTAATAGTATTAGTTTGACGACGCATATAGTTTTTCCACGCATCGGAACCTGATTCACGACCGCCACCAGTCTCTTTTTCACCACCGAATGCACCACCGATTTCCGCACCGCTGGTACCGATATTGACATTGGCAATACCACAATCACTGCCACGATCGCTCAAAAATAGTTCTGCTTCGCGCATATTGTTAGTAAACACACAAGATGATAAGCCTTGCGGCACATCATTTTGCATTTCAATCGCCTGTTCAAAATCATCATAGGACATTACATATAAAATCGGCGCAAAGGTTTCGTGCTTGACAACTTCGTGCTGTGTCGGCATTTCCACAATTGCCGGTTTAACGTAATAGGCTTGAGGGTAAACATCCGCCAATACACGTTCACCACCGGTTACCACACCGCCGGCAGCTTTTGCACGTTCCAATGCGGATTGCATTGCGTCAAAACTTTGTTGATCAATCAACGGCCCGACAAGATTGCCTTCAAGCGGATGACCGATACTCACTGACGCATACGCTTTTTTGATTCTGGCAACCACTTCATCTCGAATGGAGGAGTGTACGATTAAACGGCGTAATGTAGTGCAGCGCTGCCCTGCCGTACCTACGGCGGCGAATAAAATACCGCGAATAGCTAAATCAAGATCGGCACTCGGTGTTAAGATCATTGCGTTATTACCACCAAGTTCAAGAATAGATTTACCGAATCGTGCTGCGACTTTTGGGCCAACCTCACGTCCCATTCTGGTACTACCGGTCGCACTGATTAACGGCACATCCGGATGAGAAACCAAAGCATCACCGACATCACGTTCACCGATCAATAATTGTGATAAATGTGCAGGTGCATCAGTACCGAATTTTGCCAACGCTTTTTCAAACAAGGCTTGGCAAGCAATGGCGGTCAATGGTGTTTTTTCAGAGGGCTTCCAAATAACAGGATTACCGCAAATCAGTGCCAATGCAGTGTTCCACGACCAAACGGCAACCGGGAAATTAAAGGCTGAAATGACACCAACCACACCTAGCGGATGCCAAGTTTCACGCATATGATGCCCCGGACGTTCTGAGGCAATGGTTAAACCATATAATTGGCGAGATAAGCCGACAGCGAAATCGCAAATATCGATCATTTCTTGCACTTCGCCCAAGCCTTCCTGTTTAATTTTTCCGGCTTCCCACGAAACTAATGCACCGAGGTTTTCTTTATGTTCACGTAAAATTTCACCAAAAATGCGTACCAACTCACCACGTCTTGGTGCAGGCACCTGACGCCAAGCTTTAAATGCGGCTACTGCGTTTTTTACTTTCACATCAACAGCATCTTTTCCATCCAAATTAATCGCACCAATCTGCTCACCGGTAATTGGGCTTCTTACTTTGTAGTAACCTTGTTGATATTGTTGTTCATCAACGCCCATTGCTTGCATATAAGTCTTAATCATAGTTAAACTCCGTCACAATATTTACTTTCTGAATTTATGCTGTGCGCCTTAATCAGCAAATAGACAGTACTATATTTGATCAAAATCAACAAAATAATATATTTCTTGTCTACATTCCGTTTTGGAATAGCGTTAAACAAAAAAAAGAACTGATAAACAAAATGTCTATCAGCTCTTATTTTTTCGTAAAAATTCAACAAATTTAGCTATTTTTTAATGCTTTTAACGCTGCTAAACAGGCATTTAAACTCTGTTGCTGGATATTTTGATAAATTTCATTCATATCAAACACTTTTACACCTAATGACTGTTCAAAAATTGCCTGATTTGATTGGCTATCGTAATGACCTTGCCCACCTTCACCTAAATTTGATTGGAAAATGCCCGCCGCGCTGACCGGTAAGAAATCTTCATAAACAATCGGCTCTATATCTACTACACCGTCATCGATTAATTCGGCAATATTTTCTGCCGTCAGCTGTTCAAGTGCATAATCAGACAATGCATCTTTCGGCATTGTTTTGCTTGGATAGTAGTAGAAAAATGCCAATTCTGCATCACGCAAAGCACGATAATCATCCGGGAAATCGACAAAGCTGGCTTTAAGATTTTCCATATATTGCTGTGCATTTGCTTCTGTCGGTGCCCCTCCGGTTTTTTCACGTGCCTGATTGAGCATTCGATCATACATTTCACGCCCTTTTTGTGTTAATGCCACACCTCGTTGTTCAATTTCACCGAAACGGGCAGTATGCGTGCCGGCTTCACTACCGGTAAACTGGATAGCTTCTTCCAAAGCTTTAAAGCTGGTTTGACGCAAGAAAATCGGGCAATTACGTCTTGGAGGCCCTTCTACCACGGCTTTCGGTGTAATACCACGATCAAGCATTCCCGACTGCACTGCATCAATATCCAATGTGCGTGGTGTTAAGTGGTTGATATGCGGTCCTTGGAAAGCCACCACATCCGCAATCAAACGATGTTGATTATGTAACTCTTCATAGAGCGATTTGCTGACAGGTGAAGTGTCGTGCCAACGGAACGTTTCCAATGCTTCGGCAACAAACTCCTGCGCATCCGCTGCATTCAATCCCCCCTGCTGTTCAAATTTTTCAATTAACTCCACTGCTCTTGCGGTAAAAATTTGACGGCGATGCAGCACCTGTTCCGCTTGCTGACGTAATTTTTCATCACTAATTAACTCTAAACGCAATAAATAGGTAAACACACGGAATGGGCTGATATTCAATGATTCCGCATCTATCGCACGAAAAGCGGTAGAATGAACCGGTACACCTGCCGGTGCTAAATCATAATAACCGACCGGAAACATTCCCATTACAGCGAACAGACGGCGCATTGTAGACAGTTCTGACGGCAACCCTAAACGGATTGCGCCGTGGCGTTCAATATCCAAACGCTCCAACTCGCCTGTCGCCTCAAGTTGCGCCTTAACGGCTGGTTCATCTTTCAATACTTTTTCGTTTACATCATTCACCAACTGAATAAGCTCGCTATATAAAGGAACTTCCTGTTGATACATTTTTGACATCGCACTTGAAAATTGGCGACGAATTTCACTGGCTGCAACAAAATTACTCACGCTATCCTCCTCACTGTTCAGATTAATTCGTTAATTCATTCGGTAAACTTTTTAACGCTTGCTCAAAAATAGCCAATCCCTCTTGCAGAATTTCCGGCTCAATAGTCAATGGCGGTAATAAGCGAATAATATGGCGATAACTGCCGCTTGGCATCAATAACAACCCGGCCTCTCGCGCCGCTTTCAACAATAACGGCATCACCGCTGTGCCGTAACCATATTGCGGATGGTGCAACATAATGCCTCGCATTGCTCCGATACCGGTCATTTCACCCAACCACGGAGATATGTTTTCCTGTTGCCAACGCTGATAGGTTGATAACAAAATCTGTTCATACTGTTGTGCCTGCTGCCACAATTTTTCATCACGCATAATATCGATAACAGCCAACGCCGCCGCACACGCCACCGGATTACCGGAATAAGTGCCGCCAAGGCTGCCTTTTAACAAGCCATCCATAAAAGAGGATTTACCGATAACCGCACCTAACGGCAAACCGCCGGCAATACTTTTACCGAGCAGAACTAAATCCGGCTCAACCCCTAAGTGCATAAAAGCAAACGGTTTTCCGGTACGGCCATAACCAGATTGAATTTCATCCATAATTAATGCAATGCCGTTTTGATCACAGAATTGGCGTAAATATTGGGCAAATTCAGGATCTATCGGCAAAAAACCACCCTCACCCTGCACCGGTTCAAAAATAATTGCACCGATATTATTGATATCCGTTTCAACAGAAAATAGACGTTGCAATGCCGCTTTGGCGGTATCAACACTGATATTGTTACTCTTGCTTGGATAAGGAATGTGATAAACGCAACTTGCTAATGGACCAAGATTTTTTTTATACGGCGCAACTTTGCCGTTTAAATTGACTGTTGCTAAGGTTCTGCCGTGAAAACCGCCATCAAATGCAATTACACCGGTGCGTCCGGTTTTCATTCTGACGACTTTAAGTGCATTTTCTGCCGCTTCCGCCCCGCAATTTGTCAACATTCCGGACAAAGGCGCATTAATCGGCACTAAATCACACAGTTTCGGCATTAATTCCTGATATGGTTGATGTCCTGCCGCATTATAAGCATAATGCACCAGTTTATCCGCTTGTGCGTGAATGGCGGCAAGAATATGAGGATGACCGTGCCCGAAGTTCAGAACGCCGATCCCACCGATAAAATCGATATAACGTTTGCCTGCTTTATCCCAAACTTCTGCATTTTTTCCTTGAACTAAAGTAATAGGATGGACAATATTAAATGCATCGGTCACTTGATAATTTTCTGCTGTCATAACAATAACCCTTTTGCTGTGATGTTGATTTCATTGTAGAAACCGACTTTACTCACAGCAAACGAATTAAAGTCTTAACTGCATTCCATTTTTTCGTTGGCCGTTTTTTCTAGATAATTTTTTATCCATTGAATAATAATTTTCACTTTTGGCGTGCTCTCTTTATTACAAGGATAAGCCAAATAATAACCGCCCATTCCTTTAAATTTATAGTGCCACGCTTTCACCAATTGTCCGGAATCCAGCTCTTTTTGCACCATAATTTTCGGCACTAACGCAATACCGCAACCATTTTCTGCGGCAGCAATACAAGTATAAAAAGTTTCAAATCTAGGCCCAATAAAAGAGCCGCTTAAACACACATTCTGTGCTTGAAAATAGTAGTGCCACGCACTAGGTCGGGAATTACTCTGTAATAAAATATATTGGCTAATATCCGACAACGTTTGTAACGGCTGCTTCAAATAATCCGGACGACAAACTGCCACCATCTCCTCATCAAACAAAAGGATAGATTTCATTCCCGTCCATACGCCATCGCCGTGCAAAAAAGCGGCATCAATATTGTGATCTTCTAAAAAGAAAGGGGCGGTCATCTCTTTTATATCAAGATGAATTTTAGGGTTAGCCTTACCAAAACCTTTTAATGCCGGAACTAACCAACGTGCACAAAATGTTGGATGGGAAACAAGATTAAGCGTTTCTGTTTCAGCACCGTGTGCCATCACATCAATCGTAGAAAGCTCGATCTGTTTCAAGATATTTTCAATTTCAATATAAAATTTTTTACCGACCGGCGTTAAATAAAGGCTTTGTGAAGAGCGCTCAAACAGTTGCAGTTGTAACAAATCTTCCAGTTGCGCCACCTGTTTACTAACGGCACTTTGTGTCATATGCAGTTCCTGCGCTGCTTTAGTAAAGCTTAAATGTCTGGCAGCAGTTTCAAAACATTGCATTGCGGTAGTTGAAGGGTATTTGCGGAAACAAAGCATAACGAAGGCTCTCTACGATAATTAAGGCATACGCCTCAGTTTATGCCTTTCGCTTCTTTTTTACAATCTTGTAACAAATAAAATTTATCCGTATTCAATAATTTTGCTATGATAAGCAACTTTTCTATCTTTTTTCAGGATTTCGGGATTTTTTATGGCAGAATCATTAACTCTTTTTCTTGCGAATGAAGAAGCAACCATCGCTTTAGGGCAAAAGTTAAGCCGTTTTTTACGCTCTCCAACACAAAATTTTGTCATCTATCTTAATGGGCAGCTTGGTGCAGGTAAAACCACATTGACAAGAGCGATTATTCAAGCAATGGGCTATAACGGCAATGTAAAAAGCCCGACTTACGCTTTAGTGGAAGAGTATCATTTGCAGCAAAAGAGCATTTACCATTTTGATCTCTACCGTTTAAGCGATCCGGAAGAGTTGGAGTTTATCGGTTTTCGTGACTATTTTCGCGAAAATACACTCTGTTTGCTGGAATGGGCGGAAAAAGGTGGTGATTTAATTCCACAGCCCGATTTGCTGATTAATATTGAATATCAGCAACAAGCGCGCCAAATCACGCTCACCGCAAATTCAAATATCGCTGCTCAAATGATTTGCGCTTTAAAGTCAGATCTAGCACAATAACGGCTGCTGTTTTTACTTTAAATAACTAACCTGTTGATATTAAAGAATAAGATGAAGAAATTAACGCTATTTGTTTATTGGTTAATCACACTGCTATGTTTTTCCGTCAGTTTGTCGAGCGTTGCCGGCACATTAAAATCGATCAATATCAGTAATAACAATAAAGAAACCAGAGTCGATTTTCGCTTTAGTTTTCCAACAAAATATAGTTATTTTTATCTTGAAAAACCAAATCGTTTAATCATAGATTTTTCTAATAGTGATAGCGTTCGTGGCATTTTACCTCGTAAGAATAACACTAATCTACAAAGCATTGAACAAGCAAAAGCGGCTCGTCCAAATAATCTTAGAGTTGTATTACGGCTAGAACAAAGTGTTCGTGCCATTTTTATGCACAACAACAATACCATTTCAGTAAAAATTGCTAATCCGAACGGTACAAATAAAACGGTTGCTGTCAAAAATAATGATAAAAAAAGCATCCCCTCAAAAACAAACCGAAAAGAAGCAAGTGTTAATTTTTCGCCACCAACTACAACACCATATCGTGCATCTACATACATTGTAGCCATTGACCCAGGACACGGTGGTAAAGATCCAGGTGCTATTGGTAAAATTCTAAAGATCAAAGAAAAAAATATCACTCTTTCTATTGCTAAAGAGCTAAAAGCATTGCTTGACCGAGATCCAAACTTTAAAGCAGTTTTAACTCGTTCTGGCGATTATTTTATTTCTGTGCCGGATCGTTCTGATATTGCGCGTAAATATAAAGCCAATTTTTTAATTTCCATTCACGCCGATTCTGCGCCCAGCACTTCACCGAAAGGGGCTTCGGTGTGGGTGCTTTCTAACCGCAGAGCCAACAATGAAATGGGGAAATGGCTTGAAGATCACGAAAAGCAGTCTGAACTGTTGGGCGGTGCCGGTAATGTACTCTCTACCCATAATGAAAAATATCTAGGACAAACCGTGCTTGACTTACAATTCGGGCATTCACAACGGGTCGGTTATGAACTTGGTGATAATATTTTGCGCCGTTTCGGTCAAATTGCGCAATTAAGCCGCAAGGAGCCACAGCACGCCAGCCTTGGCGTATTACGTGCACCGGATATCCCTTCGGTATTGGTGGAAACCGGATTTGTCAGCAATAAAGTCGAAGAGCAAAAGCTGAATACTCTTTCTTATCGCCGTCAAATTGCTCAGGCGATTTACAAAGGGTTGGTTGACTACCGCCGTAATAATTTAAGCAGTTCAGCACCGGCACCAAGCCATAGCAAGAGCGATAAACAGCGACATAATGCCACTAAAAATGAGAAATTACCGACATTCCATACTGTCGGCAAAGATGAAACCCTGTACCGTATTTCACGTACTTACAATATTTCTGTCAGTCGATTGTTAAAACTCAATCCTAAATTAAACCCGGATCATCTTTTAGTCGGACAAAAAGTACGATTAACGGAGAATTAATTATGCCTATTCAAATACTACCGCCGCTTCTCGCCAATCAGATTGCCGCCGGAGAAGTGGTTGAACGTCCGGCTTCCGTGGTCAAAGAGCTGATTGAGAACAGCCTTGATGCCGGAGCCGATAAAATTCAAATCGATATAGAACAGAGCGGTAGTCGTTTGATCCGTATTCGTGACAATGGCTATGGCATTGCAAAAGCTGAAATTCAGCTGTCATTAGTACGCCACGCCACCAGTAAAATCGCCACACTGGATGATTTGGAAAATATTTTGAGTTTAGGTTTTCGCGGTGAAGCCTTGGCAAGTATCAGTTCCGTTTCTCGGTTAACGCTTACTTCTCGCACAGCAGAACAGAACGAAGCCTGGCAAGTTTATGCCCAAGGGCAAGAGATGGATACCACGATCGTGCCGGCTTCTCACCCGGTCGGCACGACTGTTGAAGTGGAAAACCTCTTTTTTAATACGCCGGCACGCCGTAAATTTTTGCGTTCCGATAAAACTGAATTCGCTCATATTGATGAAGTGGTAAAAAGAATCGCATTAGCAAAACCGACCGTACATTTTACATTGACCCATAACGGGAAATTGATTCACCAATATAAAGCGGCAAATGATACTAACAGCCAATTAAAACGTCTTGCGGCAATTTGTGGCAACGATTTTACCGAACACGCTTTGCGTATTGATTGGCAATATGAAGAGATGCACTTGCAAGGCTGGGTGGCAGAACCACGATTTTTCCGTTCGCAAAATGATTTTAATTATAGCTATGTCAACGGTAGGATGATGAAAGACAAAGTGATTCTGCACGCTGTTCGTCAAGCCTATGCTGATTATCTTTCACCTGATCAATATCCGGCTTTTGTTTTATTTCTCGATCTCGATCCAACGCTGGTTGATGTCAATGTCCACCCTACCAAACACGAAGTGCGTTTTCATCAAGCACGTTTAGTACACGATTTCATTTTACAGGGCGTTGCCAATGCTTTGGCACAAACGAGCGAATTATTCGCACAAAATGATGAAAGCACTATGGTTATCGAAGCAGAAAAATCGCAACATATCGCCGAACCCAATGCGCATTATCAGCCAACGTTCAACACACATAATGCCTTTCCTCCGGCATTCAAAAATAATCGACAAGCTGCCGGTGAGAATATTTTTAATGCCAATAACCGCTGGGCAAGCACATCTTTATCTCAAAATGATAAGGCAGCTTATCGTCAATATGAAAAATTGCTGCAATCGGCACATTCGGATGAACAGATTTCCTCTACATCAATTAGCAATAATCGCCCTAACGCAATAGAAGGCACTGTTATTGAGCCATCATCAAACCTCACTGAACAAAACGATGAGCGTTTGAAAGTATTAACTCTATTGCCGCAAGGTTATTTATGTTTGCAGCAGCGAGAACAGCTTTATCTCTTGTCAGTGCAAAAACTCCAACAGTTGCATTGTCATTTACAGCTACAACAAGCGGATAAATCGATACAAGCGTTACTGATTCCAACAACATTTCAGTTGGATAATTCGCAGCTGTACACTTTTCATCAGTATCAGGCTTTCTTCTCTCAAGCCGGTTTCCAGATTCAACGTTATGAACAGCGTATTACCATTACGCAAGTCGCAATGCCGTTAAGACAACAAAATCTACAGCAGATTGTAATGTCATTGCTTAACCAAACGTTTGATGATTTTTCTCAATTTGTCGATTCCGTTTGCCAACAAATCACCTTTAAACCGATCAGTGTCTTGGCAGACGCCATCACTTTATTACAGGAAACGGAACAATTATTGCCGGGAAGCCAAAATATTGTGCAATATTGTCGTCAAATTGATTTAACACCCTATTTTGTGACCAATTAAACATTATGGATAAAAAACCACTTGCTCTCTTTTTAATGGGGCCGACCGCTTCAGGTAAAACCGGTCTGGCTTTGCAATTAGCCACAAAAATACCTTGCGAAATTATCAGTGTCGACTCTGCGCTTATTTATCGCGGAATGGACATTGGCACCGCCAAACCGACAGCAGAAGAATTGGCTATCGTTCCGCACCATCTGATTGATATTAAAGATCCGGCGGAAAGCTACTCTGCCGCCGATTTTCGTAATGATGCCTTAACCTTAATGCAGCAAATCTGCGCCAAAGGAAAAATTCCATTACTGGTCGGCGGTACAATGCTCTATTACAAAGCCTTATTGGAAGGGCTTTCTCCGCTACCGCAGGCAAATGCTGAAGTTAGAGCGCAAATAGAAAAACAGGCACAACAAATAGGCTGGCAAGGCTTACATCAACAACTTGCGGTTATTGATCCTCAGTCAGCACAACGCATTCATCCGAATGATCCGCAACGTATTAATCGCGCGCTGGAAGTCTATTATTTAACCGGTAAATCACTAACTGAATTGACCGAACAAAAAGGTGAACCTTTGCCTTATCGCTTGTTGCAATTTGCTATCGCACCCCAAGAACGTGCCGTTTTGCATCAGCGTATTGAACTTCGTTTCCAACAGATGTTGGCACAGGGTTTTCAACAAGAAGTGGAAAAACTCTTTGCACGACAGGATCTGCATTTAAATCTGCCGTCCATTCGTTGTGTCGGTTATCGACAGATGTGGGAATTTCTACAAGGAAAATATGATTTTGCAGAGATGGAATATCGTAGCATTTGTGCTACAAGACAGCTGGCAAAACGACAAATGACTTGGCTTCGCGGTTGGAATTCGCCAATAAATTGGCTAGATAGCCTAAATATCGAACAAGCCGAACAAGAAATCCTTGAAAAAATAGCACAAAATTAAAGATAAATTACTAATCTGTTAATTTCATTGATGACAGCACAAAATATTATTGTTATATTGTTGCGTGAGCTGTTTAAAGCTGGTTCAGTTTCTTAGTTTAATCGATTGCATAGCTACTAAAACTAAGATCTTACAGACATTATTGATTATTTTAATAAAAAAGGAAAAGAAAATGGCAAAAGGACAATCATTACAAGATCCTTATTTAAACGCACTTCGTCGTGAACGTATTCCTGTTTCAATCTACCTCGTAAACGGCATTAAGTTGCAAGGTCAAATCGAATCATTCGACCAATTTGTTATCCTTCTTAAAAATACTGTAAGCCAAATGGTATATAAACACGCTATTTCTACCGTTGTTCCTGCACGTGCAATTTCCCATCATAATCATCAAGCAAATGCAGTCAATCAGGAAGAAGACGCTGTTGTAACAAACGAAGAAGAGTAATTTATAACAAATTGATTTAACTTCCGGATTTCCTTTATTGTTTAAAGGAAATCTGCTTTTATTATCCCTTTTATTATCCTTTATCTATTAAGATAAGGGATTTTTTTATTAACCACTTAATGAAGTTTATTTTTATTAATTCTTTTGGACACATCTAATATTTTCACCGACTTTCACTTACCTCTTCCCTTAAATGTAACAAAAAAGTTTATATTGTTATAAATATTGCAAAAATGGTTAATTTTTGTTAGATATAAATTCCCCTATCTATCCTCAATATGGAGCTATTCTATGCAAAAATCATTTCGCAACTGGAAAAAGAATTTATTCACTGTATTACTGACACTGCCGTTAGTCAGTGTTGCAACATTTTCAAATGCCACCACTCAAACAACACAAGCTACCCAACAAACTGTTGCCGCGGCTTTGCGTTATGACAACAGCAAAGATATTTTTCATCCTGTTTATGGTACGCAAGGTATCGTAGCCACTGAACAACACCTTGCCAGCCAAGTTGGTTTGCAGATTTTAAAAGAGGGCGGCAATGCTATTGATGCTGCCGTTGCTGTCGGCTTTGCCTTAGCAGTTGTTCTACCAAATGCCGGCAATATTGGTGGCGGTGGTTTTATGATGTTACACGATGCCAAATCAGGTGAAGATTTTGCGATAGATTTTCGTGAAATGGCACCACTAAAAGCTCATAAGGATATGTATCTCGATGAAAAAGGTAATGTTATTGATGGAAAATCATTATTCACTCATTTTGCTGTTGGTGTGCCTGGAACAGTAGCAGGAATGGAATATGCTTTGAAAAAATGGGGAACAATGCCATTAGAAAAAGTGATTGCACCTGCGATTAAACTTGCTGATGAAGGTTTTATCATCAGTGATACGCTAGGGAAAACATTAGCAGTAGAAAAAGATAACCTTGCCAAATGGGAAAGCACTAAAGCCATCTTTTTCAAAGGGGAACAACCGTTAGCAAGTGGGGATCGTTTAATTCAAAAAGATTTAGCCCATTCATTGCAGCTTATTGCACAACAAGGTTCTCAAGCATTCTATCAAGGTGAAATTGCTGAAAAAATCGTTAAAGAAATGGAAAAGCACGGTGGCTTAATCACATTAGAAGATATGAAAGGTTACCACGCCATTGAACGCAAACCTATTAGCGGTGATTATCGTGGATACAAAATTGTTACTATGCCACCACCAAGTTCCGGCGGTGCCCATCTGATCCAGATATTAAATATTCTTGAGCATTATCCTTTAGCGCAATACGGTGCCAACAGTGCCGAAGCTATCACTAAATACGCCGAAGCAATGAAACTGGCTTATGCCGATCGTTCCGAATATTTAGGCGATCCGGATTTCGTTAAAATTCCTCTAAATGGTTTAATTTCTAAAAAATATGCAGATGAGTTAGTTCAAAAAATTCCTTCTGATCATATCGTGCCATCAAAAGAGATTAAGCCGGGTAAACCACAGCCCTATGAAAGTGATCAAACCACACACTACTCTATTATGGATAAAGCAGGAAATGCTGTCGCTGTAACTTACACACTCAACCTTAATTTCGGTAGTGGTATCGTTGCAGAAGGTACCGGAATTTTATTAAATAATGAAATGGATGATTTCTCTTCCAAACCCGGTGTACCAAATGCTTTTGGCTTAATCGGTGGAGAAGCTAATGCTATTGCAGCGAAAAAACGACCGCTATCATCAATGACACCAACATTGGTAATGAAAGATAATAAACCATTTCTCGTTACCGGCAGTCCGGGCGGCGCACGAATTATTACAACAGTTCTACAAAGTATTGTGAATACCATTGATTATAAAATGAATGTTGCTGAAGCAATTTCTGTGCCTCGTGTTCATCATCAATGGCTACCTGATGAGTTAAGAATTGAAGAAGGCATTAGTCCTGATACTATTCACCTTTTACAAAAAGAGGGATATAAGGTAGTCACCAAAGCCTCAATGGGACGTGTACAGATTGTACAATCTACAGAAGATGGTTTCTTCGGCGCATCCGATCCGAGAAATCCTGATGGCGCAACTTTCGCTTATTAAGCGCTTAAAAATAAAAATATCCCTAATTGAACAAATTAGGGATATTTCAGACTGCTGACAAACCTCTAGACATACCTCTAGAGGTTTGATCTAATAGGCATATCGAAAAAAGGAAATGCCTATGCTCAAAAATACACCCTCACTCCAATATGAAATCGAGATGATAAGTCTCGAACAACTCGTTCCAAAAGACCACCTTGTCCGTAAAGTC